>JAEDNL010000068.1 GCA_016302505.1 Bacilli bacterium | reverse complement strand
AAGTATAATATATAAAACAATAAATTTAATTGTGAGGCGATTCTATGAAATGGAAATCAAATGACTTATATTTAAATTTACTTTTAAGAGAGTGTTAAACCCTTAGTGGTTTTCGCTCTCTTTTTTTGTTGGGAGGGTTTGAATGGTTCAATTAAATAAGGACAATAAAACAGATGTATCTTTGTTAGAAATACAAAGACCATTATCTAGTGAATTGATTAAAGATTATAATCATAAGGAAGCTATGAAGGATATTCATGATATATTTTTACAATTGGAAGATAATTATTTTTATCAAGTAGCATATCAGGAATTTTTGAAATATTCTATTGATGAAAATTTAGAATTTAAGATAGTAGAAGATCCAAATTTAGTTTTAAAAAGTTTTAATTCTTATGAACAAGAATTAAAGAATGATATGTCATTCAAAATGTTTAATAAAAAAGATTATAGAAATTCTGTGTTATTATGCGAAGCATTATTAACAAGAGTAAAAGATGCTTTTGAAAATTTAGATGAAGCTGAAAAATTTATTATTAAGAATTTTGAATATGATAAACCAAAAGAATATGTAGATGAATCATTGTATGATGAAATGTGTATTCATAAAGATAAGTATTATCAATCCAAAAAGAGTGCATATATAAAAATGGCTCTACAATTAGGTATGATGGAAGATATGCATATAGACTCACAATTAGTAACTGAGTTTAAAAAGATTATAGATAGTAATATTATTACTATTTCGGGATAAAAAAATCCGGAGAAAATTCGGAGTAAATATAGAACTCTATAGGAAAAACTATAGAGTTTTTTCGCATGGTTTGAAGGACCGATTTCTTAGATAATGTTATTAAGAACTCAGGGGCCCCTTAGTTCCAAACAAATAAGGAAAGCGAGGAATTAAGATGAGTGATGAATATTTAACAATATTCGCAATTATGCCAAAGGAGATATACAAAACAAAAGAGTTATCTCCTGAGGACAAACTAATTGCAGAGCGATTAGTATATTTATGTAAGAAGGAGGGATTTAGTTGGGTAACTAATAAAGCATTAGCTGATATGTATGGTATTAAAGAAGATTCAGTATCACAACATATTACAAATTTAAGAAGATATGGATTTATAAAATGTGTATATACTAATGAAACACATGGTAAATCTAATAGGACCATTTATTTAACCGAGGATCTATGGGATATTAAACCTAATGGTAGTAAGATAGATAACCAATATAATGGTGGTTATTCAAACGGATATAATAATAAATATAATAATTATAAAAATAATATAAAAGATAATACACCTGATTGGTTACATAAGGAAGTTGAAGCAGAGCCATGGGATTTAAGTAATCCAGAAGAATTAAAACAATATCAAGAGTTAGAAGAAATCTTTAAAGAGTTTAGAGGTGATTCTAATGAATGATAAGTTAGTATATACAGTTCAAGAGGTTGCTAAAATATTACATTCCAGTCCTAATTATATTTATCAATTAATTTATAAAGGATATTTACCAGCAATTAAATTAGGAAGTATGAAAGTATTAAAAAGTTCATTAGAAAAATTCTTAATAGTAAATGAAGGTAATGATTTATCTGATCTAGACAATATTAAAAAGTTAGAAGGTGTTGTCATTGAGTAAGATAAATATAAGAAAAAGAGGAAATTATTATGAATATAGGGTAGAAATAGCACCTGTAGATGGTAAAAGACAATGGTTAAGTAAATCAGGTTATAGAACTAAACCAGAAGCGCAAGAAGCTGGTGTACAAGCATATAATGAATATCTTAATGCAGGAATACCATTTAAGTCTTGTGACTTATCATATAGTGATTATTTAGATTATTGGTTAGAGAATTACTGTAAAAATAACTTAAGATATAATACTATTCAAACATATACGTTATTAATTAATAAGTATATTAAACCTAAAATAGGTAAGTTTAAATTATCTACTATAACAAGTGTATCTTTAAATAGTTACATAACTGATGTAGTAAATGAATTTAATCATTCTAAATCATACTATAAAAATATATTAAAAGTAGTTAAAGGATCATTTAGAGATGCATGTAATCTATATGGATTTATAAAATATAATCCAGCACTAACATTAAGACTTCCAAAAGTTAATAAATATTCAGAAGATGTTAAACATCTTTATACTAAAGAAGAAATAGATATTATCCTAGAAAGATTTAAAGATAATGCTACATTTATATGTTCATTCTTAACGTCTTGTTATACAGGATTAAGAACTGGAGAGGTATTTGCACTAACTTGGGAAGATATAGATTTAGATAAAGGAATAATAAATATTCAACACAGTGTTTATGATAGACCTAAAGACCATAAAGGAAGATGGTATTTAGGACCAACTAAAACGAATTCAGGAACAAGAACAGTTTATATAGGGAATACATTAAAACAAGCATTAATAAACTATAAGAATAGACAAGATTATTTAAAAGAAATATTTGGAACACAATATAAGTATTATCATTTAGAAGATGATAGTGTTGATAAAAGGATAGTTATTAACAATAACAATGAAGAAACAATAAATTTTATATTTACTCAAGATGATGGAACTTATGTAGGTACAGATATAACAAAATATCCATATAAGATAATTAAGAATGAATTAAATATAAATGCTAGATTCTATGATTTAAGAGGAACATATGCTACAAGATTAACTAATAATGGAACTTTAATGAATGAGGTATCAGAATTAATGGGACATTCAGATCCATCAATTACTAGAAAATATTATATATCTACAACTGAAGATAATAAAAGAGAAGCTATTAATAATTTAGATAAAGTTAATATATCTGATGTTATTAACAATGCTATTAAGTTTGAGGTATAAATATGAACTATGCAATATTTAGAAGTGAACCTATTTATACATTAAATGATTTGGCTCAAATAGGTTCTCATAATAAAAGAGAAAAGAAAGCATATAATTCCAATCCAGATATAAAATTAGAATTAACTAAAAATAATATTGAACTTGTTCCTTTAGATTCAAAATATGTAAAAGGATTTCATGAAATAACAAAAGAATATAAATTAGAACATGATGAAAGAATGAAAACTGAAAGAGAGGATAGAAAAAGAACATATTCTCAAATGTTAGATAGAAGTAAGAATGTAGTAGCTGATGAAATGATATTCACAGCTTCTCCAGGCTTCTTTAAAGGTCTTAAAAATAAAGATATAAAGAAATGGGCTGATACTTGTATGGAATTCGTATATCAAGATTTAGGATATAAAAAAGAACAAGTATTACATGCTACACTTCATATGGATGAAAAAACACCTCATATACATTGTGTAGTTATTCCTTTAGTAAAAAAGTTAGATAAAAGAACTAATACTGAAAGATATACAATATCTAAAAAACAATATATAAGAGATAATAAACATTTATCAGATTTACAAGATAAATATTGTCAAAGACTTAATGATAAAGGATTTGATTTAGAAAGAGGAATAAAGAATAGTGATAGAGAGCACATAAGAATAAAAGAATTAAAAAAGATAACCAATAGTTTAAATAAAGATTTAGGAAATAAACATTCTAGATTAGAATATGAGCTAAATGAGTTTAATGAAAGTCTTAAAGATAAAAAGAATATCCTGTTTGATAAAGACTATGTAAAAGTAAAAAAAGAAACTTTTGATTCTATGAATAGAGTCATTAAAGAAGTGGATGATTTAATGGATGTACAAGATAGAGTTGAAGTAGTTTTAGGAGAAGTAAAAGATCAAGTTGATTCTTATAATACACTAGAAAGAAAAAATAAAAATCTTACTAATGAAGTAAAATATTTAAAACAGAGAAATGATGAATTAGAAGAAGAAAATAAAGGATTAAAAGATTACATATATGAAATAGTTGAAAAACTTATAGAGTTCTTTAGAAAACTTCTTATAAGAGGAAATGAAGATACAAAAGATATTGTTACAGATAAAGTAAAAAATATATATGATGAAAACTTATTTAATAATAAAGATGTCTATAAAACATCAGTAGGAACTGAAAGACAAGATGAATTATTTGAATATGCAAACGTTCCTTCTTATATGAAACAACCAATAAAATCCAATTATAGAGATGAAATTGATAAGGATGATGATTTTGATATTGGATTTTAAACTAAGAACTATAATTTCATTATAGTAACACACTACGATATTGGCAGAGCCAATAACTATGTGTGCCAAGGATAAACCCTTTGGAATCCCA
>JAEDNL010000067.1 GCA_016302505.1 Bacilli bacterium | reverse complement strand
CTTGATCTGTTCTATATATTTTAGAATCTTTTAAAGTTTCTAACACACTATCATTTGGATGACCATATCTATTATTTTTGTCAACGCTAATAATACTATATTTGGGATTAATTCTATTAATGAAATCCATGCTTGATGATGTTTTTGATCCGTGATGCCCTACTTTTAAAACATCTATATCTTTAATATTATAATTTTCTAATATATCTTTTTCTCTATTTATTCCAGCATCTCCCATGAATAAAAAATTATAATTATTATAATTTAAATAGATAACTGAATTATTATCATTTTCATTATCATAAATACCTGTATTTAAAAACTTTAGTTTATACTTATCTATATTTAATTCTTTAATATATGAATAGTAATTAATATTATTTTATTCTAATACTTCAATTAATTCTTTTTCTAAATTGTTATATTCACCATAACTTAATATTACTTTCTCTACTTTAAAGTTATCAATCAAATTAATAGTTTCGCCCATATGATCATAATCTCCATGTGGTTACATACGTTTATGCATACGGATTTTGCCAAAGAAAAAATGCCAATTGGCATTTTAATTTATCTTTTCTTAATACTATCTTCTTGAATAATAGAATTCTTATATTCATCATATAAAACATCTATTTGTGATTTTAAATTTGGGAATGCACTACATATGCTTATATATGAACAATCAATATATTGCTCATGTTCCACATCATATAGTTGTCTTTGTATTCTACTACTAAATATTTCTATCAAATCATTTGGTTCATAATGATAATCATAATTAAACTCTTGAGCTAATTCATTTATTTTTGGTAATAAATTTGGATGTAAATAAACTAATCTATCAAATTCATTTTTTGAGAATTCTTTATTCATTTTATATTTATATCTTCTCCATTTATCTAAAATATCAGAACCATCTTGTTTAAGCCCAGCAGGTTTGTTTGGATATCTATATATTCTTACTAAACCTTCTCTTTCTGCAGCTAATAGTCCCTCATAAACATTTTCACAATATTCTTCATTTACAACATCAACACCAACTTCAGAAACAACCTCTTCAAATCCTGTATAAATATCTTTAAAAGTTTCATCTGAAAACGAATATATAGATGAACTATTGGAAAACATTTTTTCAAAAGCTCTTGGTATATTTTCAACTAATTCCCAAGGACCATTTTTATCAGTATTAAAGTGACCAATATCATAAGTTAAATCATCACCACATCTACCACTAAAGTTTAATGCTAAAACCTTCTCTGGTGTAGCATATACATAAACTCCGTGTGTAGATTTTCTTGGCTCTAATCTTTTAATTCCATGTTTCTTACTCCCGTGGTAAACAATCCCCATATAATCACATCCTATACTTATTATATCATATTTCTTTCTATTCTTTTAATTTCTTATTTTCTTTTTCTAACTCTTTTAAACTTCTATCTGGTGTTAGTAAATCCTCTGGCATAGTACCACCTGCTTCTTTAATGGCTTTTCTAACTATTTTACCTACTTCATAATGAACGGAATTCGCAGTATATTCATTATCTACATTATCTCTTTTTAATTTAGCATCTGTTTGAGCAATTCTAAATATATTATCTGCAAGCTCTTCACTACCCATATTATCTAATATATCCTCTCTATATCTTAACTTCTTTCTTTTAAAAATATCATCTGCTGTTTCCCCATTATAAAGTCCTTTATATCCTGCGTTATGAAATCTAGCTAAATCTTTTACTCCACTATTAACTGCTGTTTTATTTAAATTATAATTACCTTTTCTAGCTTGATTTCTTCTATATAATCTTTTCTCATCTTCAGTTAGATTATTATATTCTAATTCAGATAATTCTTGTTTTCTTGTTTGAATGGCAAAATAAGTCTGTGCTAATGCTATTGTTTTTTTTCTTGAATCTCCATTCTGAGCAATTAAGTAACAGGCATATCTAGATAATTTATAATCATCTACTTTTCTTTTACCTCCTTTACCAATGTTTATCATTTTCCCAACTCTGGGAAAATGATCATCAACATTGTATCCACTATTTTTACAAGCAATTTTAGAATTATTTATAGTATTAGAAAATCTTTCCCACTTACTATATTCAAATAATGGCATTAGTTCCCTTGCATACCAATACTCATTACCATTCTCATCTATATGCTTTATATCTTCAAATACTTTTTCTGTATATTCTTTTATTTCATTCATAGTAATTCTCCTCTCTATGGTACACATGTTTTTATTTGTAATTTACTATTTTTAATTTTAAACATAATACTACCATCTTGATCTGTTCTATAAATTTGACTATCCACTAGATTATCTAATACGTTGTCATTCGGATGACCATACCTATTATTTTTACCAACGCTAATTATTGAATATTCTGAATTAATTTCATCAATAAATTCTTTTGAAGAACTTGTTCTACTACCATGGTGTCCTACTTTTAAAACATCAATATCTTGCATGTTATATTTCTTTATTAAATCTTCTTCTACTTCTACACCTGCATCTCCCATAAATAGAAATTTACGATTATTTAGTTCAGTATAAATAACGCTTGAGTTATCATTTTCATTTCCATAATCTTTATTATTTAAAAAATATAATTTATTATCACTAACATTTAATTCTTTAATGCAACTATAATATGGTATTTTCTTTTTATTTAACATTTTTATTAAATCAAGTTCCAATTCATTAAACTCACCACAATTAAAAATTACTTTCTCTACTTTAAAATTATTAACTAAATTAATAGCTTCTCCCATATGATCAAAATCTCCATGTGGTGACTATCGTTTATGCATATGAACACAAAGCCTTTATATGTTAAAAAAAAAATTATCAATTTGATAATTCTTTAATATTTTTTGCGTTGTATTATAATAAATTGCTATATTGTTTTTATTTCAATTTTTAAATATCATAATTCATACCTTTATAAACTTTTCCATCCTTTACAAGGATACCACATGCAACTGCCTCAAGCATATCAGTAGTATAATCATTACCAGCTTCAAATGACAACTCAAATTTTCCAAAAAAATCGTCTTCCTTAGTTGGTGAATATTGGGCACATATTTTACCATAATAATAAGTTACCTCATATAATTTTAACCCTTCATAAATTTTTTGATTATCTTTATTTAAAAAATCAGTACCTTTCAACCAAGGTATAAATTCATTCATTATATATTTTTCTATGCCATTTTTTATTATAACTTCATAATCTTCAGCAATATGCTCTAAACTTTCTTTCTCATTTGATATAATACCTATGTTGATATCTTCTATCTTTAGGTTTACTATAGGATAACCACAAAAATCAGTTCCTTCAATAAATTTTACTTCATTCATATTTTAAAATTTCCTCCGTGAACAAATATGATTTTCATACAATGATACAATAATACAAAATCACTATTCGCCAAATACATTATAACACAATTTTACTATATTTGATATTCAAAAATAACAAATTTATTTTATGATAATTATCACCAATCTTAATATTATATTCACCGCCTATAAAACTCAAGTTAATTAATTGATGGAATACTTTTTCATTTGCTATATCTATGTTATTTTACTTCTTTACTATTATTGGATTAGGTACTAAATCACTAACTTTTAATTTTTCTTTAGTAATTAACTTATTTTTAGATTCACTACTTAATCTACTATATGTTTTGTGTTTTATTAATTCATGTAATTGTCTTTGTGTTAAATTTTTACTTTAACATTCATTTAAGTAAAATTTAATTTCATTTATGTTTTTAAGTGATAAAACCTCACGATAATGGCTCCAGCTTAATTTTGACCACATTGTGGTCAATTTTTCATTACTAAATAATTCATAAAATTTTCTCATTCTATATAGTGTTCTATAATTATATTTTTTGCCAACTTCAATCATTAGTTTTTCTGAATAATTATTTACTATATTTTTTCCATATTCTCTTCCTGCTTTAAATAACGCTTCTCCCAATTTCAAAATAAGCATTGTCCTTATTTTTATCTTTTGCATAATCTCTAGCTTTATCAAAAATTTCTACTTTTAATGCCTTTTCTTTTAATTCAATATAATATTTATCTTCCATTGTTACTCCTTTCTATGGACTACAAGTCTCAATTTTTAATTTATTATTTTTAATCTTAAACATAATACTACCATCATGATCTGTTCTATATATATTTGATTGTTCTAAATTTTCTAATACTTCTTTATTTGGATGACCATAACGATTATTCTTTCCAACTGATATAATGGAATACTCAGGACTAA
>JAEDNL010000066.1 GCA_016302505.1 Bacilli bacterium | reverse complement strand
TATTAGAACCAGTATTTAAAAAGATAATAAGTATATTTAAAATAAATACAGAAGTGTGGAGTTATAAATTCTTTCAAGCGATTAGAACTATTTTAATAGTATGCTTTGGTATGTTCTTATTTAGAGTAGATAGTTTTAAACAAATGGGATTAATGCTTTATAGTAAATCATCAACTGCATTTTTTACGCTTGGCCTTAAAAAACTTGATTTTGCATTATTGATAGTAGGTATATTGGTTATGTTAGTAGTAGGAGTAATGCAAGAATTTAATATTAATATTAGAAAAGAATTAGAAAAACAAAATCTATTATTTAAGTGGTTAATATATTATATAATAATATTCTCTATTATTATATTTGGTATTTATGGTAAAGGATATGATGCAGCTAGCTTCATATATGGAGGGTTCTAATATGAAAAAAATATTTATATTTATAAGATTAGTTATATTCTTTACTATAATGTTTGCATTAATAATAGTTCTTGGAAAAGTATTTACTCCTAAATGGAAAAATGGTACATTATCTAAAATGGATGGTCAAGATTATACAATAAATGGATATTATGAATTACCTAAAGATTCAATAGATGTATTATTTTTAGGTGATAGTAGTATCTTTAAAGGCGTTTCACCTATGGAAATATATGAACAAACAGGCATAACTTCATATAATTATAGTGTTAGTTCTGCTAGAATATATTTACTTTATTATATACTTGAAGATGCATATAAATATCAAAAACCAAAAGTAATAATGATAGATCCACTTACATTATTTTATACAGAAAAAGAAGTAGAACCAGAACGTAGAAAATCATTTGATTATATGAAATTTGGCAAAACTAAATATAAAATGATAAATGATGATTTCTTTGAATTTGATTTAAAAGAAAAACTATCTTATTATTTTCCATTATTTAGATATCATTCAAGATGGAATGAAATAAATATCTCTAATGTAAAAAGAACATTTGGAAGTTATCATTCAATTACCAAAGGATATATAATGTCAACTAAAATAAATCCTAGATATACTGGATTTAATTATATGAATCCTAGTGGTAAAAAAGTTGTGATGAAAGATTATACTAAAAAATACTTAGATATGTTTGTTAAATTTTGTAAAGACAATGATATTGATTTAGTATTTTTAGGAGTTCCAGATACTAGAGCCTGGGGATATGAACAAAATGAAGAATTAAAGAAATTAGTTAATGAATATAATGTTAAATATTTAGATCTAAATAATGATTCATATGGACTTGATTTTACTACTGATACAGAAGATAAAGGAATGCATTTGAATCTTAAAGGTGCAATAAAAATAACAAATGAAGTTACTAAATATTTAAGAAATAACTATAGCTTTAAAGATCATAGGAATGATAGTGAATATCAAAAATGGAATGAAGATTTAGTAAAATATAATAAATTAAAAGAAACAAGATTAAAAGAATTAGATTATAAAATAGAGAATAAAATATATGATGTTAAAAAGAAAACAACTACAACTAAAAATATTAAAGATAAACATTAATTCTAAAAAGATTAATGTTTCTTTTAATAGTGAAAATAAATATTATAATGCAGAATATTATCTTATTAAAAGAGGATTACATAAGTACTTTAATATTGATAAATTTAAAATAATGTATACAAAGAATGGTAAACCATTCTTAGATAATGATGTCTATTTAAGTATTTCTCATGATAAAGATATAGTGGTTGTTGCTTTATCTAATGTCCCGGTAGGAATAGATATTCAATACTATAGAAAATTAAATTATAATAGTTTGTTAGAAATAAAAAAACTTTTAAATGTGCAAGGTAGTGTAATTACTATTTTTTCTATAAAGGAATCTATATTAAAATTAAATGGAGATGTATTTAAGAATATAAATAATTATGATATAAATGATTATCATGTTTTATATCATTATTCTAAAAAGTATATAATAACCTGTGTTTATTTAAAATAAAATATTAATATATTCATATTTATTATTATATGTTATACTTTAAATAGGAGGACATACAAAAAATTGTATTAAAAGTGATAATGATAAAAGAGATTAAAAAGATTTTTAAGAAATTATTTTTATCTAATAAAAAAAATTATATTTCTAAGCCAAGAGAATTATTAAAAGTTAAAAATAATGTCTTTATAGGTAATCTTCCAAAGATGACTAACTCAAAAATTATATTCAATGGAAAAAATAATATATTATTTTGTGATGAAAATGTTTGTTTAGAAGATTCTATTTTAAATTTTGAATGTAATAACTCGGTTATATACTTATCAAGTAATAAACATAAATATAAAATTAAAGTTGATATTAGAAATAACTCTGTTTTTTATATAGGTGAAAATTGTTATTTTAATAATTTAGCAAATATATATTTATCGGAAGAAAAAAATATTATTATAGGTAGTAATTGTTTATTTTCAATTAATATTTTTATGCGTACCGCAGATCCACATCTGATATATGATATTAATACTCATAAAAGAATTAATTTATCTAAAAGTATATATGTTGGAGATCATGTATGGATAGGACAAGGTACATTGATACTAAAAGGTACTAATATTGGATCTGGTACTGTTATAGGTGCTTGCAGCTTAGTTTCGAATAAAAAACTAAATTCTAATAGCATATATGCTGGTAATAAACTAAGACTAATAAAAGAAAATATATTTTGGGATGGTAAATGTGTTCATAAATGGACGAATTCTACTACTGAAAAATATATGTTTGAGTTAGATGATAAATATATATTTAAAAAAAATAAAATAAATAATTTTGATATTATTGAAAATAATTTAAATAATTTAGTTACCTCTAATGAAAAATTTAAATATCTAAATTCAAAATTGAAAATTAAAGATAAAAATAGATTTTCAATATAGTATATAGCCATTTTATATAATTTGTTTTTATTATAAATATATGATAAAATAGTTAATGCTTGAGGAGAAAAAATGAAAAGATTTGTAAATGATTTAAAAAAATATAAAAATTATATTATGTATGCAACATGGGCTGAACTTAAAACTGAAGTAATAAATTCATATTTAGGATTTTTGTGGATGATTTTAGAACCACTTGCGTTTATGCTTATATATACATTTATTGCAACTATTGTATTTAAATCTAATGTTGAGTACTTTCCAGTATTTGTATTTATTGGCTTATCAATATGGAACTTTTTTAACAAGATGGTAACTACATCAGTCAAATTGGTTGCTTCTAACAGGGATACTGTTACAAAAGTATATTTACCAAAATTTGTTTTATTACTTATAAAAATGGGCGTGAATGCATTTAAAATGTCTGTTTCATTTTTACTTGTTGTTATATTTATGTTTTTATATAAAGTTCCAGTTTCATGGAATGTACTATGGTTTATTCCTATAATAATATCTGTTATGGTATTTACATTTGGCATATGTACATTAATTATGCATTTTGGCGTTTTTGCAGAGGATTTAACTAATTTGGTTAATATTGGGCTTCGCATGTTATTTTATTTAACAGGTGTTTTTTATGATTTAAGTACTAGAATTCATAATGTTATTTATAGAACAATATTATTAGATTTAAATCCACTTGCTAATTTTATATATAATATGAGAAATGTATTGATATATAGAAGTGCTCCAGTTGGAATGTGGACACTTATATGGTTCTTAGTTGGTGTACTGATTTGTATATTAGGTATCAAGACAATATATAAATATGAAAATACATATGTAAAGGTGATGAAATAATGAAGAAAGATGAAATGGCAATTACTGTAAAAGATTTACATGTGTATTATAGAGATATGAATAGATTCTCTTTGAAAAAAGGAGGATTAAAAGCTCGTGGATCTGGTAAGATATTTAAGGCAATAAAAGGTGTATCTTTTGAGGTACCTAAAGGTCAAATCTTAGGTATTTGTGGTAAGAATGGTAGTGGTAAGAGTACATTGTTAAGAGCTATCTCTGGTATATTTAGTGCTGATTCTGGTAGTATTAATTTACATGGTAATAGTATTTCATTACTATCAATTGGAGTAGGTTTTCAAAAACAATTAACTGGTTATGAAAATATATTCTTATCAGGCATGTTACTTGGATATTCAAAAGAACAAATAGAAGAAAAAGTAAATGATATTATAGAATTTAGTGAGTTAGGTGATTTTGTATATAGGCCTGTTAGAAGTTATAGTTCAGGTATGTATTCTAAACTTGCTTTCTCTATAACTGCTATACTTGAAACTGATATAATGTTAATAGATGAAGTTCTTAGTG
>JAEDNL010000065.1 GCA_016302505.1 Bacilli bacterium | reverse complement strand
ATGGCTCTTTTACTGTTGATAATAATGGAAATGTTATTTTAACTAAAGGTTCGATTAATATTGGTAATGGTTCTTTTGTGGTAGACATAAATGGAAATGTTACTATGACAAAAGGGCAGATAAATATTGCAAATAATTTCATTGTAAATAATGTTGGAGATACAAAAATAAATGGTTCATTATATATGAAAACACCATACGATGGAGAAGGTATGAATTGGAAAGTAATATCTACAAAATACGAAAGTGCAGATGATAATACTTTATATTTTAACGATATGCATAATCAACCATTTTTAATTTGGGGTGAACAAGGCGGTGTGGTATTTCCATATGAAGTAACATTTAATGGTAACGTATATAACTCTACTGGTGGAATAGCATTTGTATCAGATAAAAATGCAAAACATGATATTAAATCATTAGATTTAGAAGAATCTGCTAATTTTATTTATGCACAAAATCCAGTTTCTTATAAATTTAATAATGGTACTTCTAATAGGGAACATCATGGTTTTATTGCACAAGAAGTGAAAGAAACTATGGGTAATAAAGATTGGGGTATTTATATAGATAAAAAAATAAATGATAAAAATGTAAATGAAGAAGAATTTACAAAAGGTTTAAGATATGATGAGTATATTGCTGATATTGTAGCAACTTGTCAATATCAAAAACAACAAATAGATGAAATGAAAAAAGAAATAAAAAAAATACAAAACAAATTGGAGGTAAAGAATAATGGCAATGACTAAACCAATTGTTAATCCTATTAATGCTTTTGATGCAAATAATGAATATACTTTTTCTTTTACTTCCATTGGTGGAAATCAAGTTGTAAAAAATGAAATTCAAATTAAAAATAATAGTACAGAGCAAGTAGTATATCAACATACTATTGAAAGTTATCAATTTAGTCAAACAGTACCAAGTGGAACATTACAAAATGGTGTGCAATACGCAATTGCTTTTAGGACATATGGAACAGGTGTATCAAATGTTAGTGATTGGTCTAATTATATTCCATTTTATTGTTATTCTACACCAACAATAACATTTAATGTGTCAGAAGGTCAAATAATAAGAAATGCTATGTTTGAATTTTCTTTAACATATTCGCAATCAGAAAATGAATTATTGGATTATGCTTTTATTGAATTATATGATGCTGATACTAATAAATTAGTAGAAAAAAGCCCCAATTTATTTAGTGGTAAAGAACCACCAACAACATTATCTTATATATTTCAAGGATTGTTAAATAATAAAGGTTATAAAATTAGGGCAAAAGTTATAACAATAGAGCAAACTTTAGTTGAAACTGATTTTATTGAATTTTTTGTTTTGTATAGAAAACCAGAATTATATTCATTATTAACAGCAACTCCACATAATTGTGATGGATATATAAGTGTAAATACTAATTATATTAATTTAGAAGGAAGAACACATCCACAACAACCTTATTATATAAATAATGAAAAAATTGATTGTCGTGGAGCAGACCACATTATTAATCACGAAAATACAAGCTATAATGTAACATGGGAAGATGGTTTTATTATAAGAGAAGATACATTAATAAGAATGTGGTTTAATCCAGCTTGTATAGAAGGAAATGTATTATATTTATCTTCTAACAAAACAGAAGAATATTTAAATATTGAATATGTAAGAGGAACTCAATATGATTATTTTCATTTAACAACTAATGGTGGAACTGATATAACGTCAAAACCTTTTTCTCATAATAATGGAACGGAAGAATATTTTTTATGGATTAAAGTTGTAGGAAATTCTTGGGAAATGAGAGTTGAGAAATTAGTAGATACAGAAACAACAATACTTGAATGGAATAATAATAACAATAATGTAAGTTGGAATGTAACAATGGATAAAGTTTGGGAAGATGACCCAACATACGAAGATTATACTCCAAATCAAGAAATTAAAGTGCCATTGCACAGTACATTTAATAAAGTCATAATTGGAAATGGTATCTTTGACCATATAAACATTACAAATAATACAAATATCGAATATAGTACAGAAAAACCATATTGGGATTTTGATACAATATTAGATTGTGATTTTGATGGAAATGTTAATGGTGGAAATATAGATGAAATATTAAGGCAAGTATCTGGGGTTAAATTAAAAAGAAGAAATGAAAATAATTTAACTTGGGTTACAGTATTAGAAAAAAATGTTAGTTCGTTAGATGATTTAAACATTTTATATATAGATTCTTTAATTCCATCTAATGTAGAACAAACTTATGCTTTTGTTCCGATACTAAATGGTGGAATAGAAGGAGATTATATAATAGATAGTGTAACACCAAAATGGGATGGTGTGTTTATTACTGATGGAGATAAAATATTTAAATTATATAATGCTGTTGTATATGATAATGCAACCCAAAATATGCAAGTAGGTGTATTGTCACCATTAAGTTCTAAATATCCAACTGTAATACAAAATAGTGAGACAAATTATAAAAGTGGAGCAATTTCTTGTCAAATTTGTGGATATAATTTTGAATCGACAAAAAGAATAGATAGAAATGATGTTGTTAAACAAACAAATGATTTTTTACAATTTTTAAGAAATGGGAGTCCTAAATGCTTAATTGATTGGAATGGAAATGATATAATTTTCAGAGTTATTGCATCTCCTAGTGTGGCATATAATTCTTATTATGGAAATGGAATTACCAATGTTGCTTTCAGTTATGCAGAACAAGGTTCTTATGATGACCAAGAAAGTTTAGATGAACTTGGTTTAATTAAACATATATTAAATTAAAATAATGAAAGGAGAAGAGATATGCCAAGTCAAAACGAATACAATGTAGCAAAACAAAACGGAAGAATTATTCATACTAAAATATTTTTACTTAATTATAAATTACAAAAAGTTGATGAATTAAGTGGTGTTGTTTTAGATGGTGCTACTTTCAATATTGATGCAACAAGTGATATTAGAAGAACTTGTAGCATATCTCTTATTCCTAAAGACTCAAGTTTTGATATAAAATTTGGTGGAAAAATTTGGCTTGATAAATATGTCCAAATTTACATAGGAATAGAAGATATTAAAAATAACAACGAAGTAGTATATACTAATATGGGTATATATTTAATAAATAATCCTAGCCATGTTTATGACGCTACAAATAATACTATAACAATAAATGGTATAGATATGATGGCAAAATTAACTGGTTTAAGAAATGGTTATCTTGAAGGAATGGAATATCAAGTAAAGGCAAATGAAAATATAAAAAACGTTATGCAATCCACTATTGAATTAGGTGGTTTTACAAAGTATAGAATTGATAGTCCACAGCCAACACCAACAGTACCAAATGATATTTCAATATCTATTGGTGGAACTATATATGATTTATTATATCAATTAGGAGATATAAATGCAAATTATCAAATGTATTTTGACGTTGATGGAGTTTTTCATTATAACTTAATACCTAGTGGAGAAAATGAACAAATAATGGTAGATGATGATATTTGGAAAAAAACATTAATAAGTTATGATACAAGTATCTCATTTGAAAATGTTAAAAACTACATTGAGGTATATGGAAAAACATTGGATAATGGAGAAGTACCTTATGGTGTTGCTTATGATGCAAACCCAGATAGTCCATTTTATATTTATGGAAATTTAGGTGAAATAAGAACTGTTTTGCTTGGTGGAGAATATGATAATATTTATAGTACAGATTTAGCAATGCAAAGAGCAGAATATGAGTTATATTTAAGATGTAGATTACAAGACCAAATTAATATAACTTGTGTTCCTATTTATTGGTTAGATGTAAATTGGTTGATAGAAATAACTTTACCAAATAAACAAGGAGAAGAAGAAACAAATAAATATATTATAAAAAGTATAAATACAACATTAGGAGTAAATGGAACTCAAACAATTAACATAATGAAATATTATCCATTTTATCCAACGAATACTTAACAATGATATTTAAATAATAATAATAATAATAATAATAAGAGAGGAAGATTTATTATGGCAAGTGTTACATTTAAAAGAGGAACTAAAGCTGAAATTGAAAGTACACAAATTCAAGATGGACAACTTTTAATGGAAACAGACCAATTAAATAATAATAAAATATATTTAGATTTACCAAATGGAACTAGAGTACCAGTAGGTGGTAGTGGTGCTTGGGTTGGAACTAAAGAAGAATTTGAATTAGCTGTTGAAGAAGGAAAAATTGCTGATGGAACTCAAGTAATTATTACAGATGATTATGAAAGTGGTATAACAGCAAGTATGACACTTTATTCAAATGCACAATCTGGATTAGTAGCTACAAATGTTCAAAGTGCTATTGATGAA
>JAEDNL010000064.1 GCA_016302505.1 Bacilli bacterium | reverse complement strand
CAGTTTACACTTATTCTTATGTTAATTAATTGTAAATTGACTATTGGAAGGGGATATATGCTATACTATAATTATACTAAGTAAAGTAGTTATGGATATGGTTAGAATTTTATATAATAATCCTTCTAAATGTTTTTCTAGAAAAAATGGAAAGAATTACACTTTTAGTGAGGCTACTATAATGCTTGATAAAAAGTTAGAAACTCTTGGTATTAAATATCAAAGACAATATGGTTTACTTAAGGGAGTAATAAACTCTGATAAAAAGAAAAGTTCTAAAATATTAAAAGATGATATTACTGATAAAGAATTAATGGAAATATTGGTTTCTAAGACTATTGAAGTTGTGCTTCATTAGTTTTTTTTGAAATAGGTGTACTGATGATAATTGCATAAGCCCCGGAGTTATTATTATGCTTCGTCCTACCAATTCTAACAATAGTAATAATTTCTACAATGTGAATAATAATGGCGATTGGAACAACAATAATGCTAATAATATAAGCGGTGTTTCGCTAGATTTCTGTAATTAGGCATAACAGGTAAAATAAAGTAGTTTAAAATAACACTTTAACTGTCTTAATAAAAGAAAGGATTAGTATAACCTTAGAATATATATTCTTAAAGATGATTAATGATGTTATTTATTCGGACGCTTTTTGCATAGTTAAGAGTTTATTCATTTATCTTAATTTTATGGGTATATACTATGTAAGTATTATTAAATGAATAATTTATCTTATACACTAATCTGAAAAGCATTTTGCTTTTCTTTTATTATGAATAGTAGACAAAGAAGAAAATTAAGCAGGATGATTAAAAATAAAATAGATATTTGTGAGATAGAAACTGTTAAGAATTGTTTTTGTGCATATTTAAATAAAAAATATTTATTGAATTATTAAATATAATAAATTATAATAACATTAAGGAGGAACGTTATGTTTAATAAAACTGTTGATAAGTTTATTGCAGGTACTTTGGTAGCTACTAATATATTAGGTGTATCTTCAGCTAATGCTATTGATAATGATAGAAGAGAGGTTCAAGGACAAATTGCTCATGCTAGTAAATCTTATGATGAATGTGATTTAGTTGAGTATTATGATACTTATGAGAACGCTTGTAAGAGATTAGAATTTTTACAAAAATATTGTAATGTTCTTGATAGTGAGATTCTTGAAGGGAATTTTGATGTTGTTAAGAGTTATACTGATAGGTATGTAATTAATGGAGATGCTTCTGAAACTCTTAAGAATGCACAAGAAGCTATTATTGCTAATGGTGGTGAAGTTGTAAATTATAATTTTGAGAGGGGTACTGTTAAAGAAGTAGTATCAAGTAAAAAGATATTATCTGATAGTAGAGTAGTTAGTGCTAAGACTGAGAGTGAGGCATTAAAAAAATCTAAAGCTTTAGTTAATGCTTTAGAAAAAGAATATAATGAGGATAATTATAATATAGAGGTTGATGTTAATACTAAGCCTATATATGAAATTGAACCTGAAACTATTAATGTATCTAAAACATTTAATAGTGAAAGTGAAGCTATTAATTATGTTAATGATATGAAAGAAAAAGGATATAATGTATCATATAACATTGATAGAGTAGATGTTGATGTTAAAGGTGATGTTGAATACATTTATGCATATGACAGAGATACTGCTCATGGATTATTATTTGATAAAGACCAGGCTGAAGTATATTTAGCTGGACATAAAAGAGTAAGACCTGATTTAATTAGTCAAGGTTATTCCTTAACTGATGTATCGTTTGAAAGAGTTAGAAGATGGGATACATGGACTTATGATATTGTATATACATATTCTAAACCGGTTGTTAAGACTAATACTGTGGTGAAATATGATTTAGATGCTACTTTAACTAAAGATGGTGTTATAAATGGATATGAGGCTAATATCGATTATGATATTAATGAAATTGAGTATGAAGAAGTAGAAAGAGATTTACTTGTTATAAATAGTGAAGTTAATGAAAATATTAATGGATTTAAATTAGAAGTTAGATTACTTTTAGATGCATTTATTAACTTTAAAAATGGTCAAATTGATAAAGATATTCCAAGACATGATATTAATTATTTCTTTAAGAAATTAGAAGAAATAATTCCAAAGCCTGATACTGAAAAGGAAAAAGAAAGATTAGAAAAAGAATTAGAAACTTATTATAATAAAGAATATAGGGGCAATTCTCCTAAAACTGGTGATGATATAAATTTAGAATTTTATTTATTATTAGCAGGTCTTAGTTCAATTGGTTTAATAGCTACTAGTAAGAAAAAAGAAGATGAACTTAAAAAAGAATTAAAATAAAAGAGTTTTCAAAAAAACTCTTTTTACATTGATAAATTTTTTTGAGCAACATAGTGAAGATTAATTTCTTGTCCATTAGGTGTTTTAAAGTGTAGGGTAGTATCACTTGGAATATATTGAAATACATGTTCAATATATTGTGGATCTCCACCTATGATTAAATCTCTATATTGTAACCAATCTTTATTATTTTGTTCGTTTAATTGTTCACTGTTTAATCCAGAATTTCTAAATGCAACATTTAAGTTTCCTAAACCATAGTTATAATTTTGTACTCCTTGGAATACCATATAACTTACTTGTCTTAATGAGTCTTGTAATATCATAACACCAGCTTTAATATTTTCTTCTAAGTTTTTTATATTTTCTTCTTTTATATGATATGTGTCCCAATTATTAGTTTCAAAATTATATGCTCTTACATCTTGATTATCCCAAACATTTAATTGTACTTGACATAGCCCAATAGCGCCTCCTGGATCCATAACATCACTATGATATCCTCTTTCGTGAGTAAATAAGGCTATTGCTAAGTTCGGGTCAATACCATAAATATTTGCATATTTTGTGATTAAATCACCATAATTATTTTTACAATGCAAATACTTTTCACTTTGTGTATTTTCTTCAACATTTAAATCTATTAGTTCTTCATCATTAACATTTTGATTTTGATTTTCGTTATAATTTTCATATTCATAATTATCATCTGTTTGTGGTTCTGTTATTATTTCTTCTATGCTAACTGGTGGTTCATATGATATTTCACTTTTTGGATTATCTCTTGTTATACCAATATTCGTAAGTCCAATACCAGCAAGTAGCATTACAGTTGCTGTTGAAGCAACTATTATAGTGTTCTTTTTAAATCTATTCTTTCTAACTACTTTTTTTGTCTTTTTTCTTGGATTAGGTTTAAACTTTTGATTTTCTTTTTCTTCTTTATAAATTTGTTCTTCTTGTTCTCTTTCTTTTTCTTGTTCAATGAGATATTTTAATTCAGAACCTTTTATGTTTTCAAATGTAACATAACTATATGAGTCATCCATTGAGTTAATTTCTTTATGTCTAAAAGCTAAAGCATTTAAAATATTATATAAGCTTTTTTGTTCTAATTTTATATAATCAAACATTACTCCATCATATATTCTGCATCTTATAACATCATTATCTCCAAGTATGAATTTTATATTATACATCTTTATCACCTAACTGTTCTAGGACTTTATCGATATAATCCCATTCTTCTTCGTATTCAATTTCATCTAAAATAATTGAATCATTAACAATTGAATATCTTGATGCGTAGTAGTCTATATCATTATCTGTGTAAATAATATAGTTATTCTTCTTATATTTAAATACTTTGATGATTTTGAATTCTTTTACTTGATTATTTTCTGTTATTGTAAAATAATTATCTTTCATATTAACACTCCTATTATAATTATTTAATATTTTTTATAATTAGTCAAGATATTTGACTTTTAAAAACATGGAATGTAAAATTAAATTAATGAATAGAAGTGATAATAAAAATTTATTAATAGTATCTATAATATTTTTAATATTAGTTGTTTTTGTGTTTTTTAAATATTATAGTTGTATAGATATTACTTATTTTGAAAAGGTAAGTGAACTTGATAAATTGATTTTTAACCTAGGAAAGGAAAATATATATTATTATATTTATCTTGGTTTATTCAATATAAATACTTTTATTATTATGCTGTTATCTTTTATTAATACAAAGTATTTAATAATATCTACTAATATTATTAATCTATTTGTGAGTGTTTTATTATTTTATAAGTTACTTAAACATAATAAATTTAATGATTCTATTTGTCTTTATGGAACAATTCTATTTATGTTAATGTATATATCAAATATATTTAATGAAGTAATTTATCTTAATTATTTACCATTCTTTATATTAGGTTTTTTATCTATTGATAAATATATTAAATATGGGGAAGACAAATTATTAATATTTTCTATTATTATGATTGGTTTTACTAATTATAAATATTTAATGTTAATAAGTA
>JAEDNL010000063.1 GCA_016302505.1 Bacilli bacterium | reverse complement strand
GAACTAGCGTTAACGAAATAGCAGTTGGAACTTATGAGAGAAGATTTAATAATATAACATCTTTTAAACCTTATACTTTTACATATTATTGGAAATTATATATATATAATAAATGACATAGCATATTTATATAAATCTACGAGATACTAAAATAAAACTAGTATCTTTTTTTATACGAGGAGGTGATTATGATGTCAGCATTTAAAATAGAAAAAAATCAAAACTATACTGTTATGAGTAATCATCATTTAAGAGATAGAAATTTATCATATAAGGCAAAAGGATTATTATCCTTTATGTTATCGTTAACAGAAGATTGGGATTATTCTTTAGCAGGACTTTGTTCTATTAGCAAAGAGAATAGAGATGGCATACGATCAATACTTAAAGAATTACAAGAACATCATTATGTGGAAATAGAAAAGTTTAGAGGAGATAAAGGATATTCTGAATATAATTACTTAATATATGAAGTACCTCATTTTATTATTTTAAAAAATATATTATAATAATATTGTTTATTACTTATTTTTTTAGAAACGAGATGGATAATATTATGAATAAGTTTATTACACTTTTATTTGCTATATTTTTCACTATGTGGACAATAAGATTATATTATAAATTATATGATAATAAAACAAGAAGATATATTTTATTTATTGGTATACTAATTGTTTTCTGGATGTTAATTAGAATTATAAGAGGGGTTACAATAGATATTAACATCGAAAGAATTTGCTGGTATTTATATTATTTGCCACTTATATTTATTCCAACGCTCTTTTATGTTTGCTCAAATTCATTATTAAGTAAAATGAACAAAACAAGGAAAATATTTATATATTTAATATCTTCAATATTATTAATCTTAGTTTTAACAAATGACTTTCATGAACTTGTTTTTAAGTTTAATAATGGAATTTATTTTCATAATGATTATAATCACTATGTTGGTTATTATTTAATTTTTATTTGGATATTTTATTTATTTGGTGGAGGTATGATAAAATTAGCTATAAATAGATTAAAAATTAAAAAAGATTTAAAAGTTTTTCTACCTTTAATAGTTTTATTACTTGGTTTAATTTATACTTATCTTTATATTTTAGATGTTCCATATATTAGAGAAACAAATATGTCAATAGTTAATAGTGTTTTGATTTGTTTAGGAATTGAACTTGCTTTTTATTTAGACTTAATACCAAATAATAAAAAATATATACAAAAATTTTTCAATTCCAATTTAGATATGGCAATTATATCATTAGATGGAAAGACAAAATATACTACTTGTTCATTTAAAGTGATTCCAAATTTTATTCTTGATGATATTAAAAATAACAAAGTAAAACAAATTTATCAAAAGAAAAATATAGTGTATGATATTAAGGAAAATAAAGATAGTTATGTAATATTAAGAAAAGATTTAACTAATATCTTTAAATTAAAAGAAGAAATGTTAAAACAACAAAAAGAATTATTAAAACAACAAGAAAGTATGAAATTAGAAGAAAAAACAAAAAGAGAATTATATGAAATAAAAATAAGAAAAGATACTATTAATAGGGTAGAAAAGAAATTAGAAGAAAAAAGATTAGAAGCAAAAAAAATTTTAATGAAAGATGATATTAAGAGAGAAGATTTAGAAAAAGTAAAGAGAATTATTATATATAGTAAAAAGAAAAGTATGCTTATAATTTCAGAAATGAATAATGAAATATATAATGAAGAAAGTATAAAAATATTATTGAATGAATTAATAGTGGGAATGTCAAGTTTAAATATAGAGGGTTTAGTAGTTGTAAAAAATAAAATGAATATTAAAGGAAGAATTATGTCATACTTATATGATATTGTTTATGAACTTATTGAAAATTCTAAAAATAATGCTGTCATGATCTATGTATTTAGTGATAATAATATGGTTAACTTAAAAGCAGTCATCGGTACTAATAAAAAGATAAAAGATAAACTAAAATTAGATTCAAATATTAAAGTAAAAGAAAAAGTTTATGATACTGATACTGAGCTTATATTTACTATTAAGGATAGTGATAAATTGTGAGATTATTATTAATATTAATGGTTGTAGCAACTATATTACAAGCATTTAGAATATCTATTTATTATTTAAGAAAGGATATATCATCTATTAAGAAAATAATAGAAATAGTAGTTTTAATTTTAATGGTAATATTAAGTTATTTTAACTTAACAGGAAATATTTTAAAATTAACATTTTGTATTTCTACTATATTATCTATGTATATATTTATATCATTTATATATGAAAAGTTATTCAAAAATGAGTATGTATCAATGTTATCAGTAAAAAATGGAATTGATTTGTCTGATACAGGAATTATGTTTTTAGATGATAATGATGACATAGTACTAATGAACAATTTGATGAGTGATATTTTAAAAGAACTAAATATAAAAAAAAATTATATAGATAACCTAATAAAAAAATGCACTGAGAATGTTGATAATGATTATATATTAAAGTGTAATAATGGAGTATATTTATTAAAAATATTTTATGATAAAGAAGTATCTTTGATTGATATAACTAAATTATATAAATTACAAGAACAAGCCAAATTACAAAATAAAAATATAAAAGCAAATAATGAAAAATTATTAGACACTATAAACAATATAGAAAAAATAGAGAAGACTAAAAACTTACTTAAAATTAAAAATGAATATCACGATATAATAGGACATCGTCTTGCTTTGCTTACAAAATATTTAGAACAGGAACGAAAAGATGCTAAAAGTATTTTATTCTTATTAGATAGTATTTATGAGGATTTTGATTCTAAATTGTCTTCCGATGAAAAGCTAAAAAATTTAGTTAAGATATATCAAGTAATTGGCATAAACATAATTGTAAAAGGCAAACTTCCGATAGATGAAAAAATTGCTAATATATTTTTTGAAATAATAAGAGAAGCAGTTACCAATGCTATTATTCATGCAGATAGTAAAAATATTAAAGTAATCATAGCACAATATTTAGATAGAATTGAAATGATTATAACAAACGATGGCAAAAAACCAAATTCTATTATTTACGAGAATGATGGTATAAAAGGTATGAGAAGAAAATTGACTTTAATAAATGGTAGTTTAAATATTTCAACTGAAAATTATTTTGTTTTAAAAATTATTGTATAAAATAAGAAAATCATTAAGATGATTTTCTTATTTTTTTATATTAGGGACAATATAACCATTACTGACACAAAACATGGTAAGTTTAGATATACTATCAAAACCCATTTTGTTAAGTATATTGGTAATATAGTTCTTTAATGTACCGGATGTTATATTTAATTCTTTAGCAATAGCCTCTCTATCTATTGCTTCACATAATAATTTTAATATTTTAATTTCTTTAGTTGAAAGATTTTTTAGTTTCTCGTTTTCTTCGCTATAAATATAATTATCAGGAAATAAAATATATCCGTTTAAAATTTGATTAATACTTGCTAGAAGAGACTCGCTATCAATATCTTTATAAATTAATCCATCTAAATTATATTTTTTTGCATTATCTAAGAAAGTTATATCTGGTATTCCTGTGATAGCTAAAATTTTGACTTTTTTCCCATATTTTTCTTTTACTTCTTTACCATAATCTATACCATTTGCACCATCTTTAGTAACAACATCAGTCAGAATTAAATCTGGAGTATATATTTTATATAAATTCATCATTTCTTTAGCACTGGTGCAAGTACAAACTATATCATAATCGTTAGATAATACTTTTTGCATCATATTATTAAGCAGAGCTTGATCTTCAATGATCATAATTTTTTTCTTTATAGACATAAAATCACTCCAAAATACAATTATATTATATCATATTATTTTGAATTTTCGCTTATTTTTTAATTAACAAGAAAAATTTTATGACTTTTATCATATTTTTTAAAACTAAAATATGACTTTTTTCATCTATTCTAAATTTTAAAAATAATTTATAATAATTATATAAGGAGGGAAAAATATGTCAGAAAAAGACGTAAAAGTTTCAAAAAAAGAAGCAGACACTTCAAAAGAAAAGAAGAAAAAAATTATTCTTGTAGTAGTGGGTGTTATACTACTTGCAATTATTTTATTCTTACTTTGGTTCTTTAATCGTAAGTTTGAAGTAACTTTTGACTTCAATAATGGTACTAAAGAAAATATTGTTCTTGTTAGATATAAGAAATTAATTAAAAATGAAGATATCAAGAACAAAGATGATTTAGGTGAATCATTTATTGGTTGGTATGAAGTTATCGATGTAAAAGATAATGAAGATGTGTTAGCTAAAGAAAGTTTTGATTTTGAAACTAAAATAAAGAAAGATACTAAGTTGAAAGCTGTTTATG
>JAEDNL010000020.1 GCA_016302505.1 Bacilli bacterium | reverse complement strand
AGCTTCACCTTCCCTTCGCATAGATTTTATCATAAATATTAAAAAAAAGATAGTTTTATAAAACTACCTAAAATATAATCATAAAATTTAATTTAAATTTCGCTTTTATATTAAAAGCATTAAATTTCCTACTATTTTTTTCATATACTACTTTTTATAATTTATTTATTATTTTCAATAATTCATCTTCACTATGAAATCCTACTATTTCTTCTTGCTTTTCTCCATCTTTTACAAATATTAAAGTTGGAACACTCATTATTCTATATTCACTTGTTAATTCTGGAAACTCATCAATATCAATTTTAATAATATTTATTTTATCACTAATAGACTCTAATACTGGAGTTAACATTTTACATGGTCCACACCACTGTGCATAAAAATCAAGTAAATGAGTACCTTCCTTAATAAGTTCATCTAAATTATCTTTTTCTAAATGTATCATAATTTTCCTTTCTCCTTTAATAAATTAACATTTTCTTCTGATATTATATCATATTTTATAAATAATTTAATTGCTTCATCATTAAATATTTTTTTATTATTTTTATATTTATCTGATAAGTCATCTATTTCATAAACAGCATCTCTTATTCCTTCAGTAGCTGCACTCATAAATGGTGTCTTATTTAATATAAAATTACTTAATTTTGATTCTTCCATTCCTGTTACATTAAAGAATGGTTGATTTAGTGTAAACAATACAATAAATACTATAATATATCCCTCTATTGCACCTAAAACAGCTCCACATATTTTAGATATAAATCCTAATATTATAGTACATTTTAATATAGTTTCTATTATTCCTGTTAATTTAAGTATTATTCTAAGAATTAGATATATAACAGAAAATACTATTAAGAAAGCTATTAGTTCATATACTAGTATGTTCAATGAAGATATACCTTCTAATGGGCCATGAAAATTAAAGAATGGTAAATATTTATACATTAATGTAGCTAAAGAATCTTTTAAATGAAAAGATACTACTAATACTAATATTATACCTACTAAATAAACTGTTTCTTTAATAAGTCCTCTTCTTAGTCCTCCCATCGCACCAAGAATTATACATATTATTATAATCGCATCAACTATATTCATACTTCACCTCTATTTAATTATATATGGATTTTTTATACTTCCATCTCCTCTTTCATATTTTACATCTGATTTTAATGTTATAACAGGTCTTACAGCATATTTTTCTACAACATTTCTAGCAACTAGAGCTTTATTGCTTACTACATAATTATATGCATAGTTACCATTATAATATGCTGGAGTCATAGTCCAATAATCATTATTTGTATCTAAATAAGAATCAGTTCCTATTATACTTATTTCATCAGCAGTAAGTAAACCTATTGGATAATTAAGAGCATTATTACCATTTTTTAATTTAATACTAAATCTATCAGATACATTATAACAATTAAATGTTGGACTACCATCTATAGATATATTTTTAAATGACATATACCCTGTATTATTATTAGTATAACCATTCATACCATATAATGTACTATTATATTTAAAACTACTTGTTTTTCTATTATTACAATAATATGAATCACTTATCATATTAGAATATTTAGATAAATTATTGATATACCAATTATCTAAAAATAACTTAATCTTACTTGAATTAACATTCTTATGTTCGTCATTATAATTATTACTACTAGCACTTCCATACATATATCCTACATATGCATTATAGTTATTATTATCATTAAAACTTGATACATCTAAAATTTTATCAAAATTACAACTTCCATTTTCATAGTTACCACTATATACAAGTCTTAACCCCATATTTTCATCTGTTCTTAATATTTTAAAACAATATCCAGAAAAAACTATATTATTATTAAGAGTATTGTCTCCTTTAAAATAGAATATTCTTTTTCCATCTATACTATTATTTGTATAATATATTCCATTTATATTAGTATTTTTACTTTCAGATTTTACTTCATAACTTGTAAGCACTTTTTCAAGTAAAGTTCCTTTTTTATAATATTCTTTTATATTAGACTCAACTATTCTTATATCTGAAGATATAGTTTTATTTAAATTATTGCTTTGATCTTTATCTGTCTTTAAAAAAGTTATATTCATTGTATAAGTTTGTTTTTCATGTGGCTTTAGTTTTATATTAGATGCTATATATGTTTTAATATTTGGAAATATATTTTTCTTTATATATCCTCCATTATTAGAACCATATAATGAATATACAACGTCATCTTGATTTTCAAAATTATTAACAATATTATCTATTAAAATATCATAAAATATAATCTCATCACTTATATTTTCAATAGTAAAAGATTTATTAAGTTCGTATCCAGGACTACTATTAACTAAAGATATATTTTTATTACCTATAAATGATACATTAATCTTTTTGTTAAATATATCCTCTTCATTCATAGGATTACTTAATCTAATATAAGTTATAGTTAAAAGTATCATAAATGTAATTATTAATGTAATACCAATATATGCTAAAATTACTTTATTATTTTTTCTCATATTTTACACCTATAATAATTATATAATTAATCAATTGTTATTTCAATAAAATTTGAAATTATTTGTTTTTTTTGATATAATACTCCTGGGAGAAAGAAGTATGTTAAAACAAAATGATATTTTAGATGAAAAATCAGGCAAAATACTTAGAACTATTAGTAAAGATGTAGAGTTTCCAATGAGTGAAGATGATATATTTTTAATTAATAATATGGTTCAATATTTAAGACTTAGTCAAGATGAAGATTATGCTTCAAAACATAATATTCGTGCTGGGATGGGACTTGCTGCTGTACAACTTGGTGTACTAAAAAGATTCTTTGTTATATCATATAAAAATGATGATGGTACTTTTGAAGAATATAAAGTAGTTAATCCTAAAATAGTATCTCATTCTGAAGAATTAATTTATGTTGATGAAGGAGAAGGATGTTTAAGTGTTAATAGAGCTGTTGATGGTATAGTACCTAGATATGCTAGAATAACTGTTCAATATTACGATGAATTTGGAAATATTCAAGAAAAACGAGTAAGAGAAGAAATCGCAGTAGCATTTCAACATGAAATAGATCATTTAAATGGTATTCTTTTTGTAGATAAAATAGATAAAAAAGATCCATTTAAGAACCAAGAGTCTATGAGATCAATTTAAAAGCCAGTTTTCACTGACTTTTTTTTAATTATCTAATTTTACACTAACTAATTTACTTACACCACTCTCTTGCATAGTAATACCATATAATCTATCTAAGAATTCCATAGTTTTCTTTTTATGAGTTATTACAAGTAATTGAGTTTTATTTTTATAATTAGCTAAATATTCACCAAATACAGTAGCGTTATTTTCATCTAGTGCTGACTCTACTTCATCTAATATAACAAAAGGTACTTTTTCAAGATTCATAATTGCGAATAATAAACTTATTGCAGTCATTGTTCTCTCTCCACCAGATAAAAGCGATAATGATTTTTTATTTTTACCAGGAGGTACTGCAATTATATCAATACCTGTTTCTAATATATTATCTGGGTCTGTTAATTCTAAATGAGCACTTCCTCCTTTAAATAGTGTTTTAAATACTTTTCCAAATTCTATATTAATATTATTAAATGATGTAATAAATTTATCTTTCATTACACTATCCATATCATCTATTATAGATAATAAATCTTTTTCACTACTCTCTAAATCTTGTTTTTGTTTATTTAAGAAAGTAACTCTTGTATATATTCTTTCATATTCTTCAATTGAACCTAAGTTTACTTCTCCTAAAGATTTAATTTTTCTTCTTAATGTGCTTACTTTTTCACGAGCAATATCTTCTTCTATTTCAAGAGTATATTCATTCTTAGCTCTTTCATAACCTAAACTATAGTCTTCACTAAGTCTTTTTAATAAATTATCAAGATTCATATTTAATTTAGTAATATCTATTTCTAATGAATTAATTTCATTAATTATTAAATTATTTTTAGTATTTTGTTTTTTAATAGATAATTCTAGTTCATTTAATTCATTATTTTTATTAAGTTTATTATTATTTAAATATTCTAATTCTTTTTCTAAAGTAGATTTCTTTTGTTCATATTCATAATACTCTTTAATAACAGTATTTAATTCATTATCAAGTGATGATGATGATAAATTATTTATTTCATTTATTATTTTAGATAATTCTTTATTAAGAAGGTCTTTTTCTTGCTTTTTATTATTTAATAATTCTTTTGATTTTATTAAATCAATATTAATATTATATACTTTATCTTTAATAATATTTAAATCTTTATCATAATCACTTATAACTCTTTCTAACTCATGAATATTATTATTAAGTGGTTCTATAGATGCAATAAGTCTTTCTAACTCATATTTATCTTTTATATATGAATTATCATTTCTTATACTACCACCACTCATAACACCACCTACATGAATTAATTCTCCATCAAGTGATATTACTCTATATCTATGTTGTATTTTCTTACTTATTATAATAGCTGTATTTATGTTATTAGCAACTATAATATTACCAAGTTGATTCATAACTATATTATAGTATTTAGAATCATATGTCACAAAGTCACTTAATACACCCATATATCCAGTAATATTTTCTATTTCTTTTTTAGTGTTTGGATCTATACTTTTAGGTTTAATAACTGTAAGTGGAAAGAATGTCGCTCTTCCTTTATTATGATTTTTCAAATATTCTATTGCTTCTTTAGCACACCCTTCATCATTAACTACAATATTATTTATAGACCCACCAAGAGCTATTTCTATCATAGATACATGTTCTTCCTTAGAAGTAATTAAACTTCCAAGAATATTATGAATACCTCTTAACACAGGATTACCAATTATACATCTAACCGAATAAGGAACTTTATTCATATTAGCTAAATTAGTTTTTAATATATCTATTTTATTAGTAGTTTCAAATAATAATTTTCTTTTAGAATTTAAACTAAAGTTCTCTTTATCTTTATTTCTTACTGCTTCATTATAATCTTTAGATAATTCATTTATTTTAAGAGTTAAATTATCAACTGTTTCATTTAAGTTATTTATATCAGTCTCAATTACACTAATATTATTTTTAGTTATACCTTCTTTTTCTTTAAGAGTAATTAAATTATTTTTAACTTCATCACTACTTTTATCATATTTATTTCTTTCTGTTAATAGTGTTTTTTTATTACTAAGTTCAAGTAAATTTTCATTAATATTAAATATTTCATTACTTGTAGATTTGATTTTATCATCTATATTTAATATATCTACTTTAAGTTTTTCTACCTCAGTATTATCACTTGTTTTAGTAGCATCTAATTTTGATAATTCATCTTCTAAATTATTTTTTCTTTCTATTTTAGTTTCAACTTCACTACTAAATGTAGTTATATCTTTAGCAATAAGTGCGATTTCTACAGACTCAAGTTCATTTAAAGCATTTTTATATTCTTTAGCTTTCTTAGCAGATACTTCAAGTGGACCTATATTTTCTTCATTCTCACTTATTATTAAATTAATTCTATCTATATTATCATGTGTTTTTGATAATTTATTTAAACACTCTTCTTTTCTTTTTTGATATTTTAATACACCAGCTGCATCTTCAAATATAGTTCTTCTTTCTTCTGGTTTTTCACTTAATATTTGGTCAATTTTATTTTGAGGTATTATATTAAATGATTCTTTAGATGATCTAGAATCTAAAAATAAATTAGTTATATCTTTAAGTCTACATTTTTCATTATTGATATAGTATTCATTTTCACCAGTTTTATATACCATTCTTTTAATAGATACTTCATTATAATCTATATTAAGTGTTTTATCACTATTATCAAATATAATAGATACTGATGCAAAATTAGATGGTTGTCTTGATGAAGAACCTGTAAATATAACATCTGTCATATTATTAGAACCTCTTAATGTTTTAACGCTTTGTTCTCCAAGTACCCATTTAATCGCATCAACTATATTACTTTTACCACTACCATTAGGCCCAACTATTCCTGTAAAAGTTTTATCAAGTTCTATAGTTGTCTTATCAGCAAAACTTTTAAATCCACTTAGTTTAATTTCTTTAATATACATATACATTACCCATTTCTACTTTAATTACTAATTAATTATAACATAAAGATTAATATTTTCAAATAAAATAATATGTAAAAAACTTTACATATTATTTAGCTCTTTTCATATAAGCATCTTTCGCAGCCATTTGCTCAGCACTTTTTTTAGTAGAACCTTCTCCTACTCCGAATACTAGTCCATCAACAACAACTTCTACTTTGAATTTTTTTAAATGAGCAGGACCACTCTCACCAACTAAATTATATGTAACACTCTTTTTTACTGTTTGAACTGACTCTTGTAATAAAGTCTTATAATCTTTCAAAAAGTCATCATGTGATTCTATATGAGGAACAATTAATTTATTAAATATTTTCTTAACAGTAGATAAACCACTTTCTAAAAACACAACTGCCATAACAGCTTCAAATACATCCGCTATTATAGTTTTATTTGGCTCAGTAAAACCATTACCTAGTAATATGTAATCTTTTAAATTAATAGATTTAGAGTATTCATATAAAGCATTTTCACATACATATAAACTTCTTAGTTTACTCATTTCTCCCTCAGGACTATTTGTATTTCTATATAAATATTCACTACATACTATTTCTAAAACTGCATCTCCTAAATATTCTAATCTTTCATAACAAGTCCCACCATGTTCATTAGAATAACTACTATGTGTTAAAGCTTCTTTTAATAATTCTTCATTTTTTATAGTAACTCCATATTTACTTAATATGTTTTTCATTCTTCCTCCTAAATATGTTTGTATGTGTTAAGTATACCATAATTTTTAAGTATTTGTTATTTATTTTTGTTAAATAATATTATATAATATTAATATGACTAAAATATTAATTAAATTAATTCATTTATATCAAATAACACCATTTCATAGTCATTCATGCTGTAGATTTACACCTACATGTAGTGAATATATGAAACAGTGTTTAAAATTATATGGATTAAAAGGAATATTTAAAGGAATAAAAAGAATATTAAGGTGTCATCCTTTTGGAAAATTTGGCTATGACCCTGTTACAGAAGGAGAAAAAATATGAAAAAGAAATTAATTTTATTATTATGTTCATGTATTATTATGCTTAGTGGTTGTAATTTAAATGAGGATTTTAGTGATAAATATATTTATACTACATTTTATCCCATTGAATATGCAACTCAAATGCTATGCAATGATGATGATAATAAAATATCAAGTGTTTATCCAGATAATGCAACTACTAGTTATGAGGTAACAGATAAAAAGAAAAAAATCTATTCAACTGGTGAAATATTTGTATATTCTGGTATTGCAAACGAAGCATATTTAGCTAAAGATTTATTAAATTCTAACTCCAACTTAAAACTTATAGACGCTACCAAAGGAATGGATAATAATTTAAATATTACTAATATATGGTTAGATCCATCAAATTACTTAATGCTTTGTAGTAATATTAAATCAAGTTTAATTGAATATAATGATAATGTATATACTAAAGAAAAAATAGAAGAAAATTATAAAAAATTAAATGAAAAAGTATCAGAAATAGATGTTAAATTATATGATATTGGTAAAAATGGAAATTATGATACTATACTTACTACTAGTGATGTATTCAATTATTTAAATAAATATAATATAAATGTTATATCAATAGATAAAAACAATGAATCAATTGATAAATCTTATGCTGATGCAACTAAATTAATAAAATCAAAAGATATTGATTATATATATATACTAGAAGGTGAAGAATTAACAGAAGAACAAGAAAAATATATATCTTCTAATTCATTAACTAAAGTCATTATAAACGATTTATTCACTTTATCTGACGAAGAAAGAAAAAATGGAAAAGATTATATTATTCTTATGGATGAAATAATAGATAATTACAAAAAGGAATTATATAAAAATTAATTCTTTTTTATTTACAAAAATATATTTAATGATATAATATAAAACTAAAAGAGGAATTTTATGAATACTAATAGAATATTTAAAGCAAAATTAGTTGAAATTGCTAAAATAGAAAGATATATCTTTGAGGATAAAGAAATATTAAACTATAAACTTAATTTTGTTAAATGGGGTTTATTTTATAAAGTAGGAAATCATTATATTGATTTAGAAACATTAACTTCATACAAAATAACTGAATTAAATTCATATTCACATATATTTCAAAAAAGTATTGATCCTAGAAGTATATCATCCTTTGAACATAATAAAAATCATATAAGTTATAAACAATTAAAAAGAATATTAAAACAAGATTAAAACAAGATTAATATTCTTTTTTAATAATCAAATAAAGATTGTTGATTATTTATTTTAAATTCTTTATAAGTTTTTTCCGTTATTACTCTTCCTCTAGATGTTCTCTTAACATAGCCTTCTTGTAATAAGAAAGGCTCTATAACATCTTCTATAGTAGTTGCCTCTTCACCAATAGAAGATGCGATTGATTCAATTCCAACAGGTCCTCCATTAAATTTATTTATTATACTCATTAAGTATTCAATATCAGTACTATCAAGACCAGACTCATCAATTTTAAGTCTTTTTAAAGATGATTTAACTATATCTAATGTTATAATACCATTACCATTAACAAGAGCAAAATCACTAACTCTTTTAAGCAAACGATTAGCTATTCTAGGAGTCTTTCTACTTCTCTTAGCTATTTCATATGCTGCTTCATCTTCTATTTCTAAGTTAAGTACCCTAGATGATCTTTTAACTATCAAACTTAATTCTTCATTAGTATAAAACTCTAATTTAGATACTATACCAAATCTATCTCTTAATGGAGCAGTAAGATCTCCCGCTCTTGTTGTTGCTCCCACTAAAGTAAAAGGTGGTAAATCTATTTTAATATTTCTACTTTGACCTTCACTACCAATAATAATATCAAGTTTAAAGTCTTCCATAGCACTATACAATATTTCTTCAATATATCTTGGTATTCTATGTATTTCATCAATAAATAATACATCATTAGGTTCAAGAGTTGAAAGTATTGCAGCTAAATCTCCACTCTTTTCAATAGTAGGTCCACTAGCTGTTTTAATATTACTTCCAAGTTCATTTGCTATTATATGTGCAAGTGTAGTTTTACCAAGCCCAGGAGGACCATATAAAAGAACATGATCAAGACTAGTTGCTCTCATCTTAGCAGCTGATACAAAAACTTTAATATTTTCTTTTACATCTTTTTGACCAATATATTCATCAAAAGAATCGGGTCTTATAGTTTTTTCAAAAGTATCTGCCTCTAATTCATGATTTGTAACTATTCTCTCGTCCATTTATATTTCTCCTTTATATATTTATATATATTTGACCAATCATCAAATCTAACAAATCTTTTTTCATTATGATTATATGCATTTGTAAATAATATAACATCTATTCCAGCATCACTTACTTCTTCACAATGAATTTCTTTGTCATCTATAAATAAATTAACTTTAGATTCGATACATTCATCTACTTTAGAACCTGTATCTACATATATTTTATCAAATTTAATTCCTTCTTTATTTAACCAATCTTCAGTTAGTTTATATGGATCAGTTAAATATTTTGCTTTTCTAAAAGTAATTATTATTATTTTACATCCTTCATCATGTAGTTTATTTATTACTTCACGAGCATCTGGTTTTATAGTAGCATTACTCATAATAAATTCTAATCTGTCTTTAAAGAATTGTCCTTTTATTTCAGGAGCCCATCCTAACATATCAGTAAATTCATATGCATCTACATCTTTAACACCACTACCGCCTAGTACCTCTTTATCATATTTGTCTGCTTCTTCTATTATTAATTCATTAGTAGAACAAATAGTATCATCCATATCAATTCCTATTACCATAATTACCTCACTTTAATAATAATTTTAATGCTTCTTTTATTTGTAGTTCTATACTAAGAGTCTTATCAACTTTAACAACTACATTTTTAATATCAACTGATTTATATCCAAGAGACTCTAATGCAAGAACAAGTTCATCACTATTATCAATATCAACATTCTCACTCATTACAAGTTTACCCTTTAAATCTAGAATTATTTGTCTCGCTACTTTTTCACCTATTTTTGGAAATTTTTTAAGATATAATATATTTTCTCTATCTATCGCATCTATTATACCATTAATAGAACCAGTCGCAAGTATTGGCATTGCCATTTTAGGGCCAAGTCCTTTAACATTAATAAGTTTTAAAAATAAATTTCTTTCATCTTCACTACTAAATCCATAAAGTACATTTTCATCTTCTCTTACATGATTATATACGTATAATTTAGAAATTTCTCCTTCTTTAAACTTATATGGATTTGGAGTATATATTTTATATCCAACTCCATTACAATCTATTACTACATAATTTAGTACTGTCTGACTAACAATACCATTTATATAATCAAACATAATATTACCTCACTTAAAAATTATATCATACATTTACTAATTCTTTATATTTTTTTGTTATTCTAAACATAGTATTTTCAACAAATTTTCTATCTTTATCTAAAAGAATAGCTATTTCTGCATTCTTAAGGCCTTGAAGTTTAAGTTCCAATATATTACTCTCCATTTTACTAAGTTTATTTTTAAGATTATTTATTAATTCCATTTGTTCTTCCTCATCTATAAGTAATTTATTTGGTTCATTAGAAATGTCTTTAAATGTTTCATAATAATTTTGATTAGATTCATTAAATATTCTATCTAATGAATATGAATTATTAAGTATTCTATTTTTTTGCCTAAATGTTTGTCTTATAGCTGATATTATACTAGTTCTTATGCAAGTACAAGCATAAGTATAAAACAAAACTTCTTTTTCTTTGTCATATGTCTCTATCGCATGTAAAAGTCCAATTAAGCCTTCTTGATAAAGATCAGATATTTCTACTCCTATAATATTATATTCTTTTAAATATTCTTTTAAAATAGTTATTATGCAACTTTTATATTTATCAATAACCAAGTTTATAGCATCTTCATTATTCTCGTTACATAAATAAACAAGTTCATTATCATTTAATTCTTTATAATTCATAATACACCTATTTATATTTAACTATTTCATATATTAATATACCACTAGCAACAGATGCATTTAATGAATTAACTTTACCTTTCATAGGAATAGATACAATTTCATCACAACTGTCTGCTACTATTTGTTTAAGACCATGCCCTTCATTACCTATTATTAAACATGTTTTACCACTATAATCAATAGTTCTATAATCTTTACCTTTCATATCAGCACCATATACCCAATAGTTTAAATCTTTAAGTTTATTAATAGCATTTCTTAAATTAGCAACCTCACAAATTTTAATATTTGATATCGCACCACTTGATGTTTTATATACGGTACTATTTACTGTAACACTTCTCTTTTTAGGTATTATTATATAGTTAACTAATGCAGACTCACATGTCCTTATAATCGCTCCAAAATTATGTGGGTCTTCTATTCTATCTAACATAACAATAAAATTAGAATTATTATCATTCTCAATATCTTCTAAAGTATAATATTTAAAATCTTCTATATCAAGTGCTATACCTTGATTAGTAGAACTTTGACACATCTTATCAAGTTTATTCTTATCAATATGAAACTTCTTAATATTTTTTTTGTTTAATAAGGATAATACATCTTCATCTTTATAATTATTATCTAAAAATACTTTGTTAATTTTATAATTACCTTTAAGTATTTCAATTGCTACATTCTTACCATATACTAACATATTACCTCCTAATGCTTAGTTACATATTTTTTAGCACTTAATGCTGCTATTGCCCCATCACTACATGCTGTTACTATTTGATATACATTCTTTTTAATAATATCTCCACAAGCATAAATACCATCTATTTTAGTTTTCATATCGTTATCAACTAATATATATCCCCCATCATCTGTAATATCTAAATTATTAATAAAGGATGTTTCTGCTATGTAACCATAATAAATAAACACACCAGAACAATTAATAATATTTCCATTATCAAGCCTAACACCAGTTATATTGTCATCACCTAAAAATTCACTTACTAAAGTACCAGTTATAATATTAATATTTTTAGATTTAACATCATCTATAAGTTCTTTATCAGCAGATATTTTATCTTTAACAATAATAGTTATTTTACTTGCAAAATTACTTAAATACAATGACTCTTCAAAAGCAGAGTTTCCTCCACCTAAAACAACTAATTCTTTATTTTTATATAGAGAAGCATCACATACAGCGCAATAACTTATTCCTTTATTTTTATATTTTTCTTCAAAAGGTATACTACTACTTTTAGGTTTTCTACCTATTGCAAATATAATTGTTTTAGTTTTATATTCTCCTTTAGTAGTATAAACTATTTTATAATCATTATTGTTTTTAACACTAGTTACAGTTTCAATTTTATATGGAACTTCTTCATTTCTTATTTGTTCAAACATCTTAAGAGCAAGATCTATTCCACTAATAGAACCAACTCCAATATAATTTTCAACTATTGATATTTTATTTAATAAACCACCAGGAGCACTACCATCTATAATAAGTGTATTCATACCACTTCTTTTAGCATACAATCCAGCACTCATCCCAGCACTTCCCATACCAACTATTATACAATCGTACATATAATCTCCTTAAAATCTAATCTCTTCTTTTAAACCATCATTATATAAACAATCTAATTTAGGTTTTTTATTTTGAATTATAGTTATAATTATACCTGATATAAACATAATAGCACTCATAACACATGCTATTTTAACACTACCAAGCATTAAACTATCTGTTCTAAATATTTCTATTATAAATCTAGCAAATCCATACCATATCAAATAAAACGAAAGGATTTGACCATCTTTTATATATCTCATTCTTCTAATAAATAATAATATTATAAACCCTAAGAAACACCAAATAGATTCAAAATAAAACATAGGTAAATGATAAGTACCATTTATATACATATTATCTATTATAAATTGAGGTATTATTTTTAAATTAACAAGTGTTTTATATTCAACAGATATACCATAGGCTTCACTATTAAAGAAATTACCCCATCTACCAATAGCTTGTGATAATAATAATGCAATTACTACTATATCAAGTACTTTAAATGAATTTACTTTATACTTTTTACAATATATAAGTATTGTTACGAGTCCTGCAATAGTACCACCAGTTATAGCAAGACCACCATTCCATACTTTAAATATTTCACTTATATTTTGAGAATAATAATCTAAATTAAATAAAACATAGTAAGCTCTAGCTCCAATAATACCAAATATTAAAGTCCAAAAAAGCATATTAAATGTAAATTCTTTTTTAATATTAAGCCTTTCTCCCTCTCTAATAACCATAAAATATGATATTAATACAGCAATAGCTATTAAAACACTATACCATCTAATTTCAAAATTACCAACAGTAAAAATAACAGGAGACATATTATCTACCTCCTATATTATTAGTAATAAAATTATCTAAAAACATTTTCATACCACTTATAAATATAGCTATTATAAATGTAGAAAAGAAACCACTTATTTCAAATGCACTTCCCATTAAAATGTCACATATCTTAAGTATAATCATATTAACAAGAGGATAAGCTATTCCAAATGTTACTACACTAAGTGGTAATGTCCAATATATTAATATAGGTTTAATAGTATAATTTAAAGCACTAAGTATTAACGCAGCTACTAAAGCATATAAAAAATTCTCTACATATATATTTTTAAATAAACTATTCGCAAGCATTAAAACAATTGCATAAATTACAAGACTAACTATGAATGTAGTAGTATCACTCTTAAAATTCATATTCTTATCAATTTTATATAATTTTCCTTTACTCATCTTAATCACCATAATAATTATAATATAATTTTAATAAAAATAAAAGACAATTTACATTGTCATTTCCATCTTTCTACTCTCCATCATATCAAATAAAGTAGAATATTTATTTTTAAGTTCAATTAACATGTCTTCTTTAGTTTTACCACTATCTTTAACTCTAATAAGATTATTATTATTTTTAATATATTCTTCTCCTTCACGCATCATTCTTTCAATAGTAGTATTTATATCACTTAAATTATCAAAATAATTTACTTTACTTACTACTTCAGAACCAATTTTATCTTTTTTGTATTTAGATTTGAATTTATCATAATTACCATCTAGATTACAAACAGATAGTCTTGATAATAAATCATCCCCATTAATGCCTACACTATACATAAGATTTTTATATTGACGCACTTTATACTCCAGTAAATCTTTATATTTTAAGTTATTTTGATTTTTAAAAGTTTCACTATCCTCACCATAAAAAATAATATCACTCAATTCATGAATCATTTTATCAAACTTTTTTCTAAAACCAGAAGAGTCAATAACATACTCTTTTTCACTAATAAATAATTTAGAATAAATAGTATCTTCAAGACTCTCTATTTCTCCAAGTACATTAATTCCTTCATATCCAAGTACTGATTCAACAATACTCTCTCTTTTACTACATAAATTAAATAATTTTTTTCTCTTTTCAATAGAAAAACCATTTCTATATAAATCTATTTTAGCATCTTTAATACTATTAAGCATTCTTACTATACTAAGAACATTACTATCACTATATTTCTTCTTAGTTTCTTTATTTTCCTTTACAAGATCTTTATTCTTATCATATTTAGAAACATAATTATCTATAAAAGAAACAATATCACACAATATTTTATATTTATAAGTTAATCTATTTGCTTCATTTTTATACTTGATAGATTCATTAGTATCACTAGCATTCCTATATAATTGAACCATCTCATTTTGTCTATTAACAATAGATACAATATCATTTTTAATAGATGATTTAACTACATCAATATCACTAATACTTTTAACTTTAATAAGCATATCATATACTTTTTTATATATATTATATTTAATAATATTATTTTTACTCTCAGTACTTTCCAAAACAGATGATTTCTTATGAGACTCATATAAAAAATAACAATCATTTATTGTCTTAATTAAATCACTCAATAAACTTTTTATTACTTCTTTCTCACTCATATTATCACATTATTATAATAACATAAATATATAAATTTTACAATCAAAAAGACATATTATGTTTCTCTATTTACGAGTCAAATATACAGTATTAGAAGTTCCACCATCAATACAGGCACATTTTTAATCAATCTTAATATATGTTAAAGTATACAATTAAAAATAAAAATGCACTTCTATAAATTTTATATTTCTTCAACACATAAACCAATTATTTCGAATATTATTTCTACATCAATATTTTTTCTTTTAATTTTCTAGCAGTATCTTGTTTGATATTATCTAACTCAGATAATTTTCTTTGATCTTCTTCATTCATAAATTATATGAATATTATATCATTATTTAAATTTTCTAATCTTTTTCCATATTTAATAACTTTCTCATATCATGCTTAACTTTTCTATCTATTAAAACATTATGACTGATTTATATTTATTGATTACTTCTATATTATTAGAATATAATTTTAGTGCTATGTGTACATTTATTTTATATATTTTGAACTTTTCAATATAAAATACTTTTTTTAAAAAAAATAAACAAATTTTAGTTTGTTTATTTTTTCATATGAATATCCATTTGAGGATAAGGTATTTCAATTTTATTTTTATCCAATGATTCTTTTATTAATTCATTAATATCATAAAATGCAGTCCAATAATCTTTAGTATTTACCCACGCTCTAAATATAAATATTAAAGACGAGTCAGACATTTCTTTTAATCTAATATTAATATCCTTATCTTTTAATATTAAATCATAATTATTAGCAACTTTTGATAAAACATCTTTTACTTTTTTTATATCTGAATCATATGATACTGAAACTCTAATGTCAAGCATTCTAAGTTTATTCATAGTGTAATTAGTTATTTCACTATTAGATAAATTACCATTAGGTAATTGCAATACTTTATTATCTAGACTAACTAAACAAGTATAAAACATAGTTACACTTTTAACATATCCTTCATATCCATTAGCACTAATATAATCTCCTACTTTAAATGGTTTAAATATTAATATCATAAGACCACCTGCTAGGTTAGAAAGTCCACCTTGAAGTGCTAAACCTACTGCTAAAGCACATGAACCAAATAAAGTAATAATAGTTGCTGATGGTACACCTAAATTAGTTAATGCCATAATACATAATAATACTTTAAGACCAATAATTATAAAACTAACTATAAAACTTTTAACACTCGGATCTAATTTAGAAAACTTATGTTCCTTTTTAAATGATTTTTCAAGTAAACTAACTATTTTAAAACCAATAATTAATATTAATAATGATACTACTAAATTAACTAAAAAATCGCTTCCTCCATTAGCTATTTTTTCAAATAGTTTTTCCATATCTACCTCCATAATAAAATTATATCACAAGTTAAATTAATTAAAAAGAAAAAGTCACATAGTGACTTACTTATTCTCTTCTTTAACTTTTATAGCAGATTTACCTTTATAGTATCCACACTTAGTACAAGCTCTATGTGGTGCTAAAACATTTCCACAATTACTACAAGTAGCAACAGTTGGAGCTGCTTTCTTTAAATGAGTTCTTCTTTGTCTTTTAGCAGTTTTACTAATTCTTCTAAAAGGTAATGCACCAAATAAAGTAATATTTAATTTCATTTTTATTCCTCCTTATTATCAAGATTATTAATACTATCTCTTCGCTCTAACATTTTCGCACAAAATAAAAAAAATATCAAGTAAAATCTTATATTTTGTATTAAAAATTGAATATTTTATCTATTTTTGCTATAATTTCATTAATTAAAGGAGAAAGTCATGAAGAAAGTTATTGGTATAATCGCAGAATATAATCCATTTCATAATGGACATATTTATCAAATTAAAAAAATAAAAGAAAAATATCCAGAATCAATTATAATAGTATGTACTTCTTCTTCTTATACCCAAAGAGGAGAACTTTCTATATTAAATAAATGGGAAAAAACTAAAGTTGCTCTATTACATGGAGTTGATATAGTAATAGAACTTCCATATGTATATAGTACTCAAAGTAGTGATACATTTGCTAAATATAGTGTATCATTATTAGAAAAATTATACATAGATTATTTATGCTTTGGTAGTGAATGTAATGATACTAATAAATTAAAAGAAGCAGCACAAGTACAAATAAATAATATAGACTTTGATATTAAAGTTAAAAGTTATATAAAAAAAGGTTATAACTACCCTAGTGCTGTTAACAGTGCATTAATAGAATTAATAGATTATGACATTAAAGAACCAAATGACTTGCTCGCAGTAAGTTATATAAAAGAAATTTATAGTAATGGATATTTTATAAGACTTTTTAATATTAAAAGAACAAATAGTTATCATGACTTAGATTTAAATAATAAAATAGTTTCAGCATCAAATATAAGAAATAGATTAACAGAAAGAAAAACTATTAAAGATAAAGTACCAAAAGAAGTATACGATATTTTAAAAAATAAAACATTAGAAAGTAAGTATTTTGAATTTTTAAAATATAAAATAATATCTGAAGATAATTTAGAAAAATATGTTGATGTTGATGAAGGTTTAAATGTTAGAATTAAAAAATATATTAATAAATGTAATTCACTAGATGAACTTGTAAAACACATTAAAACAAAAAGATATACTTATAATAGAATTTCAAGAATGTTAAACCATGTATTATGTTCATTTACTAAGGAAGAAAATAAACAAATACAAAAATTAGAGTATATTAGAATATTAGGTTTTACTGAGAATGGAAGAACTTATTTAAATGAAATAAAAGATGAAATTAAATTACCTATTCTAAATAAATATGATACTAAAAAATATAAAACATTAGAAATAGAAAAAAGAATCACAGAAATCTATTCAAATGTTTATACTGATATATTAGATTTAGAAATAAGAAATAAACCAATTTATATTAAAAAGGCTGAATAAACAGCCTTTTATAGTTATTACTTAATTGTATATGGATTAGAAATAGTTCCATTTCCTTTAGTTATTTCTACATCTGATTTAAGTGATATTGTAGGAATGATATTACCTTCCCAATTAGAACTCATATCAATAGGAGCCATAACTGGTGCCATTCCTAATGTGCCATCTTTTGAAATTGCACCAACATATGCACCATATCCCATATCATCATTATAACTTGCTGGAGTCATAGTCCAAAAACTATCATTATTTGCTAAAAAATAATTTTTATTACTTTTTTCAAAAGTACCACCAGCATAGGCGACTTCATCAAGTGTTAACGTAGCGGTTGGATATTTTAATTTACTATTTCCAAGAGATGATGTAGTAAATCTATCTTCTTTATTCATGCATTTATAAGATGGTTTGTCTTTTTGATTTATTACATCTTGAATTGATTTAAAAAAATCATCTAATCCTTTAATTCTATAAAGAGAATCGTATTGTGAAGAATATGAATTATAATTTAAACCATGTAATGTTAGAAGAGTGAAATTTTTATAAAAGTCTAAATAATCATTTATAAAAGTAGTTTCATCATCATAGCCATATTTTACCATTAACTCATTAATATTTTCGTTCTCAATTTCTTTCATGATAATTTTTTTAAGTTTTGCTTCATCAATATCGGTTAATAAAGATCTATCATTACAATATATTTCATCAGCTATTTTTGAAGATAAATTCTTATCTTCTATATTTTCTTTATACCATGCATCAATCATTAATTTTATAGAACTATCATTTTTATTAGACAATGCTTCTTTTTGAGTAGTAGTTCCATAAGTTAATAATTCTACATATAAATAATTTTCTTCACTATACCCTAAAACTCTATAAATAGCAGCTTCGTTAGATCTTCCTAAAAAGTAATAATCCTTTATCTTACAATCTGTAGGGTTACATAAAACAGAATCAGTTCCTACACTTCCAGTTAATGTATCTCCTTCTAGACTAAATTGACCATTAGTATATTTAATTGATTTAGCATACTCAGTATTTGAAGAAACATTTATAGTCCTCACAGAGTTTATTTTCATTAATAGAGATTTAGTAAAAATTTGATATAAATTAGAACATCCCTCTTCTTTATTGATGCTTATACATGTGTAATAGTTTTCAATTTTACATTCTTTATTTGAACATAAGTCATTAAATTTACCATTTTCAAATTTCTCTGATAAATAATACTTTCCATTTTTAAAAGTATAATTAGATGAATAATAAATATTATTTGTTTTAAGCTCTGGTTTTTCAATTATACTCAAAGGAACATCAAGAGTTACATGAGGTCTTAGTTTTTCATCACCATACATATAACCAACATATGTATTATCAAAATAATTATAAAAATTATATGCACTAATCAATTCTAGACCCTCTTTATTTGATACATTTTCACTACATGTGCCATCTGATTTGGCATCATCATAATACATCAATTTAACATTACCATTTTCAGTTGTTCTTAATATTTTATAACATTTATCTCCTAAGACTACAAAATTATTATTAATATCTCCTCTATAGTAATATATTCTATTAGTAAGTCCATCATTATTTTCATCTGTTACATCTGAATCAAGTGAATAATATAATCCTTTTCCATTCGTATCACTTGATATTTCTTTAAAATTTATTCCACTATTACTTGCTACATACTCACTTTTAACACTATCGTTATATGTTACATTATCACTTAACATTTTACATCTTAATGTATTTTTATCTTTACATTCATCATACCAGTTTGCTAGTACACTAAATCCATCACAGTCTTCTTTTACATCGCTTATTTTTATTTCTGATGATTCTTTATTTGTAGTTATACAATAGTTACCTTTCTTTACTGCGACTGATTTAATTCTTCCATCACTATCTAATTTAATTTTATATACTAGATTACCATTTAAATCTAATTTACTTGAATCATTTGAGTTTATTTCACTTAATTTATTTCCTTTTAATGATTCAGATATATATTTTGCAGTAGCACTATTATATAATGATTTTACCTCCGTTAAAAATGTATTCTTTTTCGCATCATTAAATAATTTTATAACATTAGGTAATGCTATTACAACTAATATTGCTAATATTGCGATTACTGCTAGTAATTCTACTAATGTAAATCCTTTTCTTTTCATATCCTTTAACCTCTTTATTATATATATTAAATATATTATATTTAATTAATTTTTACAATATATGGCTCATTTACAGTTCCATTTCCTTTAGTTATTTCTACATCTGATTTAAGTGATATCACAGGTATTGCTCTTTTCATTAAACCATCATCAAGATTTACAGTATTATTATTAGGATGAACGGTTTGTAAAGTTCCATTATTTCTAACAACCCCTACAGACAATCCACGTCCCATATCAGCATTATATACAACTGGTGTCATTGTCCAAAAACTACCTATATTATAGCCAATATAACTTGTATTTTTTGTATCAACAGAAGCCCCAGCATATGCAATCTCGTCTAAAGTTATAATTGCAGTAGGGTACTTTAATTTACCATTTCCAAGATTTGAAGTAGTAAACATATCATTTTTATTTTTACACTTATATGTTGGTTTAGAAACATCTTTTATATATTTTTTAATTTTTTTAGTATCATTAGTATCTTTTTCTAATCTATATGTAATTGAATATTTAATATATATATCACCAAAATTATTACGTTCTTCTAATGCTCCTGTTTCTTCAAGATATGCCAGGTTTGCTATAGCAATTAAATATTCATCTAAAGTATAACCAAACTCACTTAATGTTTCTTCATTTACTTCTTTAATAATATTATCTTTATTTTCTTTTATATAATCATTAATAAATGATTCTTTATCTATAGTAAGTTGGCTTCGATCATTACAATAAATTTCATCAGCTATTTTTGAAGATAGATTATTAGCTAGTATATTCTTTTCATACCATTCATCAACTACATCTTTTATTGCACTGTTTTTATTATTACTTAAAGAAGAAGATTTATCTGTTGTTCCATAAATTTGTCCTTCTAATAACAGCCATTCACCATCTACTCCAATTACTTTATATAAAATATCTTTATCTTCATCTAATAGTGTATAATATCCTTTTATTTTACATGATGTGGAATTGCAAAGATCAGAAAATTTAACATTTTCAGTTGAAATAATATTACCTGTTTGTTTAAATTGACCAAATTTATATTCATACGAATCACTAAAATAATAATCATTAGAGCCTTTAGATATATTTTCATTCACAACCATAATTCCTTTTAAAAGTGAACCGTCGTTATAAACTTGTAAAACTAATTGTTCACAAATATTCTCATCAGTTACTGAACTTTCTAAACAAGTATAATAATTTTTTATACTACATTTCCCTGGTTTGCATAAGTTAAAATAATTTCCTTTTATCTTATCACCATTTAAATAGAATTTACCATCCTTATATTCATAATTTTTATAAAAAGAATATTCTTTTTTGTTATCAAGTAATCCTCCTTCTACATACTGGGACACTTGAAAAGGAACTAACTTAGTATCACCAATCATATATCCCCCATATGTTACATCAAAAGTACCATAATTATATCTAACTTGATTTTCTACTTGCCCTCCTAGTAATTCAGCACTTTCTCTATAATTTACATTTTCATTACATGTGCCATCTGGTTTAGCTTCATCATGATACATTAATTTAACATTACCATTTTCAGTTGTTCTTAATATTTTATAACATTTATCTCCTA
>JAEDNL010000019.1 GCA_016302505.1 Bacilli bacterium | reverse complement strand
ATGGGACTTCTATAAATTCTTATCAATTAAAAGTAAACTAAAAGCTTTCAATAAAGAAAGCTTTTAATTATGAACTAAAACCATTGTACCAGCATCTACAGTTTCATATATTTCTTTAGCAGCATCATGAGGAAGATTAACACATCCATGAGAACCATCATTTATATAAATATCTCCACCAAATGTATCTCTCCAATCTGCATCATGAAGTCCGATACCACCATCAAAAGGCATCCAGTAATATACATGTGATTTATAGCCAGGCCCAGTTAAATAAGTATCGTATGTTTTATAAGTAATAGGGAAGTATCCAACTCTAGTTGGTGTACTTGTTTTGCCAGTAACAGTTAGAGTAGTTAATATAACTTCATTATCTTTATACATTTTAACTGTTTGATCACTTATATCAACTTCTACGAATAAATCCGGTAATATTTCTAAATCATCATTATAAATATAACCATTTTGAAGTGATTCTGTTTGTACAAATGCTAGTGTTGAATTACTACTTATTCTAAGTACCTTTTGACACTTTTCAACTACTTCAATAACATTACCATATTCATCATAAAGATTAGTATCTTTTAGTACAGTAGCAAAGTCATTATTTTGATAAAATACATCAGGAGTAGGAGTAGGTTCTATTGTAGGTATAACTTCTTCTATAACTTCTTCTGTTTCTTTTACTTCTTCTTTTTCATTATTATTCTTAATTTGACAACCACTAGTAAGCACTAAAGTTAATGCAAGTCCTAGTGAAATAAAGTTTTCTTTTTTCATATATTCTCCTTTGTGATGTATTATATCATTTTGAAATATTAAATCAATAATTTTAGTAAAACTCCTTTACAAAATATTTTTTGAGTGCTATAATCAATATAATAAATCAAATGAGGAAGACGATAAACAATGAAATTCATAGAGAGTTAGTGGTTGGTGGAAACTAATAAGGAAATTATTTATAGATCACTTCTGATGAGGCTTATTGATAAAATAAGCACGCTTCTTAAGCGTTATTTAAATAAAGAAAACTAAAGGATGGTACCGTCTTTATGACTCCTTATACTGTCCTTTTTATTTTGGAGGGAGAAAGATATGGAATTTAAAAACAACTATGATTTTGTTAAAAATGAAGAAGAAGTTCTTAAATATTGGGATAGTGACCAAACATTTAAAAAACTTCAAGAACAAAACAAAAATGGAAAGAAATTTAGATTTATTGATGGACCTATCACAGCAAATAATAGAATGCATGTAGGTCATGCATGGGGTAGAACATTAAAAGACACTTTTATTAGATATAAAGGTATGAATGGTTATACAAGTCATTATAGAAATGGATTTGATGGACAAGGTCTTTGGGTAGAAGTTGAAGTTGAAAAAGAATTAGGTTTCAAGACTAAAAAGGATATTGAAAACTATGGACTTGATAATTTTACTAAAGCTTGTGTTGCGAGAGTTAAAAAGTTCTCTAAAATTATTACAGAACAATCAATTAGATTGGGACAATGGATGGATTGGGATAACTCATATTACACATTAACTGATGAGAATATTACTAGTATTTGGCATTTCTTAAAGAAGTGTAATGAAAAGGGTATGATTAAAGAAACATTTAAGCCTATGCCTTGGTGTTCAAGATGTGGAACTTCACTTTCAGAACATGAAATGACTGGTAGTTATCATGAAGTAGAACATGAAGTTGTATTTTTTAAATTACCAATTATAGGTAAAGATTATAAAGCACTTGTATGGACAACAACTCCATGGACATTATCTGCGAATGTAGCACTTGCAGTTAATCCAGAGTTTGACTATGTTGTAGTTAAAATGCCTAATGATGATGATAAATTATTATTATGTAAAACTATATTTGAGAAGAAATTTAAAGGAGAAGGAGAAGTATTTGAAGAGTTTAAAGGTAAAGAACTTGAAGGACTTGAATTTGAAACTTGTTTCCCTGAATTAGAAGCTCAAAAAGATGTTAAACACCCAGTAGTATGTTGGGATATGGTTGATGATGAAGAAGGTTCTGGTATAGTTCATATCGCACCTGGATGTGGAGCTGAGGACTTTGAACTTGGAGAAAGCGTTGGTCTTTCTAAAATAATGCCTATTGATGAAAATGGTATATTCTATGATGGATTTGGATTCTTTAGTGGTAAAAATGCTAAAGAAATATCAAGTGAAGTATTTGATGAATTAAAGAAAAGAAATAAATTATTCTTAGTGCATAAATATAAACATAGTTATCCTTATTGCTGGAGATGTAAAGAAGATATATTATTTAGACTTGCTAAAGAGTGGGCTATTGATGTTGATGTAGTTCGTGATGATTTAATAAGAAATGCTAAAACTGTTAAATATAGTCCTGAACATCAAGGTAAGAGAATGATAGATTGGTTACAAAATATGGGTAATTGGAATATTAGTAGAAGAAGATTCTATGGACTTCCTCTTCCATTTTATCACTGTGATTGTGGTCATTTAGAAGTTATTGGTTCACGTGAAGAATTAAGAGAAAAAGCTATTGATAAAGATTTGGTAGATTCATTACCTGAACTTCATAGACCATGGATAGATGATGTTAAAATAAAATGTCCAGAGTGTGGTCATGAAGTATCAAGAGTACCACAAGTAGGTGATGTTTGGTTAGATGCAGGAATTGTTCCATTCTCAACGCTTAAATATTTTACTGATAAAGAATATTGGAAAGAATATTTTCCAGCTGAATATGTAATAGAGATGCATGAACAAATAAGATTATGGTTCTACTCAATGTTATTTATGTCAACTGTTCTTGAAAACAAAGCACCTTATGAATTTATTAAAACAAGTGGTATGGTTGTTAAAGAAGATGGAACTAAATTCAGTAAATCAGATAGTAACTCACTTTCATTATATGATGTTATGGACACTATAGGTAGTGATGCATTAAGATATAATTATTTAGGTACAAATACTGCCAATGATGTTAGATTTGGTTATAAATTAGGAGAAGATGCTCAAAAGAAATTACTTGCATATTATAATATGGTTGTATTCTTTAATACTTATGCATCTATAGATAAAGTTGATTTAAGTAATTTTAAACCTAATAAAAAAGATTTAACATTATCTGATAAATGGTTAATTTGTTTAACTGATAAATTTATAAGTGAAGCAAGAGAATCTATGGATAAATATGAAACTAAATTAGTTGTAGATGATTTTGAAAAATACGTAGATCAAGTAAGTAACTTCTACATTAGAATTAATAGAAGAAGATTCTGGAAGAGTGAAGATGATAATGATAAGAAAACAGCATACTATGTACTATTTGATTCAATTAAAAAATGTACTCAAATAATGGCACCAATGGTACCTTTCATAACTGAATACATTTGGCAAACTGTAATTAAAGTATATGACAAATTAGTACCATCATCAGTTCATTTAAGTACTTATCCTGTAGTTAGTGATTATAAAATAGAAGAAAGTATCTTAGAGGAAACAGATAAATTAAGAGAATTAATATCTATGGGTTTAAGAGCAAGAAATGAAAAGAATATTAAAGTAAGACAACCATTAAATAAATTATATGTATCAAGTAATGTAAAAGATAATGAATACATTAATATTCTTAAAAATGAAGTTAATGTAAAAGATATAGAAGTAGTTAATAACTTTGATAGTCTTAAAGATGAATATTTAACACTTAATTTTAAAAATGCTGGTAGAGTACTTAAAGATAAAGTAAATGAAGTTAAAGAACTATTAAATAATGTTAAAGAAGATAAAGAACTAATTAATAAAGTTAAAGATGGTAAAAATATTACTTTAGGAGAATATGATCTTGAAAGTGATTTATTCAATATAGAATTTAAAGAAAAAGATGATATTAAAGTAATATGTGAAAATAATATAACAGTAGCACTTGACGTTAATGTAACTGAAGAATTAAAAAATGAAGGTATATTAAGAGATATAATTAGACAATGTCAAGTATATAGAAAAGAAGCAGAGTTTAATGTTGATGACAGAATCACAATTTACTTTGAAAGTAGTGATAAAGATATAATGAATATTCTTAATAATAATAAAGAATTAATTAAATCCGAATTACTTGCAAAAATTGAAAAAATTGATAAATATGATTTTGAAAGTAAATTTGATGAATTTGATTTAATAGTTAAAATGAAGAAAAATAGTTAGGAGTTATTATGAAAACAAAAGTATTATTTGTAAAAAATATTGAAGAATTTAATGAATTGAGAAATTTAGATGGGGATGTAAGGGCTACTGTGATATTACTAGATGATTTAGATTTTAATGGTGAAAATTTTGAACCAATAGAATTTAATGGAAATGTTGATCTTATATTAAGAGGATTTGGCATGAATATAAGTAATATGAATATTATTTGTGATAAAGATAATTGTGGTATATTTGCTAATGTAAATAATTTAAATATTAAAGATATTAATTTCTTTAATATTCATACAGTTGGTAAAAATAATACTGGTAGTATAGTAGGTAGTGTTAATAATAAACTTACTCTAATACATTCTAAAATAATTACTAAAGTTAATGGAGAAAATATGGTTGGGGGTATATGTGGTACTGCTAAAACAGTTAAAATTATTGATTCATTAATTGCTACTAAAGTAAATGCATTAAGTAATAGTGGTTTAGCACTAGGAGCTTGTGAATCATTTAAAGATCACAATAATACTTTTGTTAAATTAAATCAAAATAGATGTTATGAAGAAACAAAAGAAAATAAAACAGGTATTGTACTATCTTTAAAATAGAAAAGAGTGTTTTAATTAATGCTCTTTTTTGATACAATTATAAAAAAGGAGAGTTATATGGATGTAGTAATACGAAAAGCAGAATTGAAAGATACTAAAGATGCAAATAATTTGTTGACTTTGCTAATAAGAGATGAGAAACAATATGATCCTAGTATAAATGAAAAGTGTGTAATTAGTGGATTTTATGAAAATATGATTTCTAATGATTCTAATATTCTTTTGGTCGCAGAAATTGATAATAAAATCATTGGGTATTTATTTGGCTATATAGTAGATAATGGAAACACATATTTAGATAGAGTATCTAAGTTAGATGCATTATATATTACTAAAGAATATAGAAAGAATAAAATTGCAACTAAATTAATAAATGAATTTAAATCTTGGTCATTAAAAAAAGGAGTTAAATATATTGAAGTTCAAGTTTTAAATGATAATACAGATGCAGTTAATTTATATAAAAAAGAAGGATTTGGATCATTTAAGTCAACTTTAATAAACAAAATACAATAAATTAATTATTATTCTTTATAAACTCACGGAGCATTTTAATTAATGCTCTTTTTTCTATTCTTGATACATAACTTCTTGAAATACCTAATTTTTTAGCAATTTCTTTTTGTGTTTTTTCTTTGGTGTTTAAAAGACCATATCTCATTTTGATAATCTCTAATTCTCTATTATTAAGTATAGTTAAATATTTACTTAGACGTCTTATATTATCATTATATTCTATTGTTTTAACAGGACTTTCTGTTTCTTCTTTTAACACATCTATTAGAGTAATATCACCGCCATCTTTATCATGACCTATAACATCATTTAAACTAATATTGTTATTATATTTTTTATTACTTCTAAAATACATTAGTATTTCATTTTCAGCACATTTAGCTGCATATGTAGTTAGTTTTACTTTTTTTTGTGGTCTATATGAGTCTATTCCTTTTATAAGACCAATGGTACCAATACTGATTAAATCATCTGTATTTCCTTTAGATTCGTACTTTTTTACTATATGAGCAACTAATCTTAAGTTATGCTCTATTAATTTGTTTCTTGCTTCTTTATCTCCTTTTAGATGCCTTTCAATATACATTTCCTCATCTTCTTTAGATAAAGGTGGCTCAAATACATTTAGTGAATAGCTTGTTGTAAATATTTTTATTTTCTTTAAATAATTTATAATTTTATTTAACATATTTATCACCTAATATATATTACTATTTTAATTTATAAAATATGAAATATTGTTTTTTTGGCTTAAATACAAGGAATGTTTTTTATTGACACTTTTTTAAAAAAATGATTTTTTATTTATTTGTAAAAAAATGAAAAATCGTATAAAAAAACATTTACAATATATACATGTTTGTGATATGATTAATTTAAGTTAGAGAGTGATTTAACTTGAAGGTGAGGTAATAATGGAAAAGGATTTTTTTGATGAAATCGTTGTTGTTAAAAGAAGTGGTCAAAGAGTTAATTTTAATGACGCTAAAGTAGCAATAGCGGTAAAGAAGGGGTTTGATAGTGTATATGAAGAGTATGATGAAAAACTTGTAAATAAAGTTAAAGAAAAAGTACTTTCATATATTAAAAAGAATTATAAAGATAGAAAGACTATTAATGTTGAAGATGTTCAAGATGCGATAGAAAAAGTGCTTCAAGATATGAAATATGAAGATGTATATACCTCGTTTAAAGAATATAGAGAAAGAAGAGCTGCATCAAGAGAAGCTTTTGTAGTAAAACAACAGCATAAGTTTGTTAAAGCAATTGAATCACTTGGGCTTAAAACATCATCTGAGGAGAATGCTAAGAGAGAAAATGCTAATGTTGATGGAGATGGACCAATGGGAACTATGCTTCATTTTGGTTCAACCGTATCAAGAGAGTTTGCTAAGGCATACTTAATGGATAATAAATATGCAAGAGCACATGATGAGGGATTAATTCATATTCATGATTTAGATTTTTGGGCTATGGGAACTACGACTTGTACTCAAATAGATTTACATAAATTATTTAAAAATGGCTTTTCAACTGGACATGGATATTTAAGAACACCTAATAGTATTGGTAGTTATTCTGCGCTTGCTGCGATAGCTATTCAAGCCAATCAAAATGAACAACATGGTGGGCAAAGTATTCCTGCATTTGATTATTATATGGCTCCTGGTGTATTAAAAACATTTAAAAAAGAATTTAAACAAGCATTATATAATTTAATTGATTTTGAAGGATTTAGTGAATTTATTAACTTTAATAAAGTTATTGAAATAATAGATAAATTTGAAAGTATTGAATTTGATATGGTTTTATTTAATGAATTTACATCAAAAAGTAAAAAATTAAAAGAAATATTTGATAATGCTTATACTGAAGCTATTGCCAAAACTGATAGAAGTACTTATCAAGCTATGGAAGCATTTATTCATAATTTAAATACAATGCATTCAAGAGCAGGTGCTCAAGTACCTTTTAGTTCAGTAAACTTTGGTACTGATATAAGTCCTGAAGGAAGAATGGTTATTAAAAATTATTTACTTGCTACTGATGCCGGTCTTGGACATGGAGAAACTCCAATATTTCCAATATCTATATTTAAAGTAAAAGAAGGAATTAACTATAATAAGGAAGATCCTAGTTATGATTTATTTAGACTTGCATGTAGAGTTTCTGCTAAGAGATTATTTCCTAACTTCTCATTTTTAGATTCTTCATTCAATAAGAAGTTCTTAGTAGAAGGAGATTATACTACTGAGGTAGGATATATGGGTTGTAGAACAAGAGTTCTTGCTAATGTATGTGGTCCTTCTGTAACACCTGGACGTGGTAATTTAAGTTTTACATCAATTAACTTACCTAGAATTGGTATTAATCATGGTATATGTTTAGGTGAAAGAGACAAAGCTGATATGAAAGGTTTCTATGAGGAGTTAGATGAAACTATTGAACTTGTAAAAGGACAACTATTACAAAGATTTGAATGTCAATGTTCTAAATCAAGAGCTAACTTTAAGTTCTTATTAGGATCTGGTGTATGGATTAATAGTGAAAAAATGGATAATAAGACTAAACTTAGAACTGTTTTGAAACATGGAACATTGTCAATTGGATTTATTGGTCTTGCTGAGACATTAAAAGCATTAATAGGTGAACATCATGCAGAGAGTGAAAAAGCACAAAAACTGGGACTTGAAATTATTGGTCATATTCGTAAAAAATGTGATGAATACTGTGAAGAATATAATCTAAACTTTACATGTCTTGCCACTCCTGCAGAGGGGTTATCTGGTAGATTCGTAGCAATAGATAGATCTATTTATGGAAAAATTAAGGGTGTAACTGATAGAGATTACTATACTAATTCATTCCATGTACCAGTTTACTATAAAACAAGTGTTAAACATAAAATGGAAGTTGAAGGTAAATATCATTCTCTTACAAATGCTGGTCATATTTCATATATAGAACTTGATGGGGATACAGTAAATAATGTTGATGCGTTTGAATCAGTAGTTAGAATTATGCATGACTCTGATATTGGTTATGGTGCGATTAACCATCCAGTAGATAGAGATCCAGTATGTGGTTATGTTGGTGTTATCAAAGATGTTTGCCCAAGATGTGGTAGACATGAATGTGAAGGCGTTGAGATGGAAAAAATAACTTGTCTTGAATGTCAAGGAAGATAAAAAAATAGGAAAGAGGTAATAATAATGGATAAAGAAGTAAAAAATAAAAAAGTAGTTGGTGAAGGAGTAAAATTCGATAGAATTAGAAGAATAACTGGTTATCTTGTTGGTACTTTAGATAGATTTAATAATGCTAAAAAAGCAGAAGTAAATGATAGAGTAACTCATGCAACAGAGTAAGGAATATATAAGACTTGCTGCTGATTTACAAACAGATAGCATTGTGGATGGTCCAGGACTAAGAGCAGTTATATGGACTCAAGGATGTCATCATAATTGTAAAGGATGTCAAAATCCTCAAACACATGATTTTAATGGTGGTGGCTTAGTACCTGTAAAACTTGTATGTGAAGCAATAGATGAACTTGAGTATCATACAGGCATTACTTTTAGTGGAGGAGATCCTATGTATCAACCAGTTGCTTGTAATGAAATCGCATCATATGCTAAGAGTAAAGGATATAATATATGGGTATATACTGGATTTACATTTGAAGAATTAATGAAAATGTCAAAAACAATGCCTATATACAAAGAATTTTTAGAAAATATTGATATTTTAGTAGATGGAAGATTTATTCTTGAACAAAGAGATTTAAATCTATTATTTAGAGGTTCTAAGAATCAAAGACTTATTGATGTTAAAAAGACTTTTAAAAATAAAGAAATAACTTTACTTAATGAATATGAATATAAAGAAGAAAAAATGTTTGAAAAAAGACCTATGTTTGTTTAGGTCTTTTATTTTTTTATACAATATAAGTCCTTTCTATTAAAAATGGTTTAAAAAAGAATAGATTATATTCTTTTTTTTAAGTGTGTTTCTTGATATAATAGTTAAGAGGAAGTGAATTATGGTAGAGAAATTTGTGCCTGATATATATCAAAAAAGTATTTATTATATTAATTATGATAAATTATATAAAAAGGGGGTTAGATGTATTATATTTGACCTTGATAATACAATAACACCTTCATATATAAAAGAGCCTACTAAGAGGCTTAAAAAACTATTTGAGGAGTTAAAAGATAAAGGATTTAAATTAATAATAATGTCAAATAGCCCTAAGTATAGAATAGAACCATTTAAAACATATTTAGGAGTAGATGCTTGTGCTTTTTCTTTAAAACCAAGAAAAGATAAATATATAAAAATAATGGAAAGATTTAAATATAAACCTACAGAGATAGCATGTATAGGAGATCAATTGATAACAGATATTTTAGGTGCGAATAGAATGGATTTTACAAGTATTTTAGTTCATCCACTATCTAAAAAAGACCATACTGTTACCTTTATTAATAGAGTGTGTGAAAACTTTATATTTAGTAGTTTAGAAAGAAAAGATTTATTTAAGAAAGGAAAATATTATGACTAAAGAGTGCTTAGGTTGCGGTAGTGTTTTACAAACAATCTCTCCAAAGGATGAAGGGTTTGTAAAATCATCAGTACTAGCAAAAGCTGATTATTGTGAAAGATGTTTTAAAATAAAACATTATGGTGAATATAGTGTACTAGATAAAAAAGTCGATACTGATGGTATTATTAGAAATATTAATAGTGATAATTTATCATCAGTAGCAATACTTATAGACGCTCTTAATATAAATGATAATATTAAAAAATATATTAAAAGATTCAAAAATAAAAAATATATTCTTATTACGAAAAAAGATATATTACCAAAGAGTTTAAAAGAAAAAAAACTAATAGAATATATTAAAAATAATGTATGTGATATAGAAGATATAATGTGTATTAGTTCAGTTAAAAATTATAATATAGATAATTTCTTAAATAAAATTAAAAGCGATAATGTTAAAAGACTTTATATAGTTGGTTTTACTAATAGTGGTAAAAGTACATTTATAAATCATTTATTAACTAGTCAGAAAAAAAATCCTATGATAACTACTAGTGCTATTCCTAACACAACTGCATCATATATAACTATTAAACTTGATAATAAAATAACAATAGTGGATACTCCTGGTTTTATTGATTCTAATGCTGTATATAATTTTACTGATTATACCAAAACTATAAAATTATATCCTAAAAAAGAAATAAAAGTAAAAACATTTCAAATTAGAAATGGTTATAGTATAGTAATTAATGATATATTTAGAATAGACAATTTAGGTAAAGGAAATAGTTTTAGTTTTTATATGAATGACAAGTTAAGATATGAAAAAGTAAAACTTAAAAATGAGAAGTTAAAAATATTACCAAGTACTACTATTGAGACAAATGAATGTACAGATATTTTAGTAAATGGTCTTGGTTTTATTAGAATAACAAGACCTGGTGAATTTAAAATATATACACTTGATGAGAAAATGATAAGTATTAGAAAGAGTATGATTTAAATGAATAAAATAAATATAATGAGCGAAAACTTAGCTAATAAAATAGCGGCTGGTGAAGTTGTTGAAAGAATAGCTAATGTAGTAAAAGAATTAGTTGAAAATAGTATTGATGCTGGAAGTAAAAATATTAAAATTGAGCTTTTAAATGCAGGAACAAAACTGATTAAAATAGTAGATGATGGTTGTGGTATGAGTCATGATGATGCTAAAATATGTTTTCAAAGACATGCTACTTCTAAAATTAAAACTGAAAATGATTTATATTTTATTAATTCTCTTGGTTTTAGAGGTGAAGCTTTAGCAGCAATATCTAGTGTCAGTAAAGTAATACTTGATACGTATGATGGGACTGAATCTACATACTTAGTACTTAAAAATGGTAAGTTTATTGAAGAAAAAACAGGAAGTATGAGAAAAGGTACTATTATTGAAGTATCTGAGTTATTTTATAATACTCCTGCTAGACTAAAATTTATGAAAAGTGAGTATTCTGAACTTGCACTTAGTGTTTCATTTATTGAAAAGATTGCTTTATCACACCCAGATATATCTTTTACATTAGTCAATGATGATAAAGAATTAATACATACTACTGCTAGTAATGATTTATATAAAACTATACATGAAATATATGGATATAACACTAGTAAAAATATGATTCATATCAAAGGTGAAAACTATGATTATGAAATAGATGGATATATAAGTAATTTAAATATAAGTAAGTCTAACCGTAATAATATGATAACACTTGTTAATGGAAGAGTTGTAACAAATAAAGATATAAACCGTACTATTAAAGATGCCTATCATACAGTACTTGCTGAAAATAAGTTCCCGATAGTAGTAATAAATATTATAACAGATCCAACTTTAATAGATGTAAATATTCATCCTACTAAACAAGATATTAAGTTTTCTAAATTAGATAGTCTAAATGAATTATTATTTGATTTAATTAAGTCTGCTCTTAATAAAACTGATAATACTTTCAAAGCTTATGAAGAAACAACTATCACTAATAATGAAGTAGATGTAAGCGAAAAAAAATATGAAAATATAAGAATGGTATTTAATACTTCAGAAGAGGTAGTTAAGTATGAAGATGTTAAAAAAGAGGATAATATGCTTATTAAACCTGTTGGTTTAGCACTTGGAACATACTTAATTGCTCAAGATGAGGATGTTATGTATATGATTGATATACATGCTGCGAATGAAAGAATTAATTATGAAAAATATATGGAAGCTCTTCAAAATAAAGAAGTATACACAACATCTATGTTATTTCCAATTCAACTTGAATACTCTAAAAATGAATATATGAATATACTTCATAATATAGATGAGATAAGGAATCTTGGATTTAAAGTAGAAGAATTTGGAACTAATACTTTTAGAGTAACTGAACACCCTTCATGGTTAAAAGAAGGATATGAAGAAGAAAGCATTAGAAGAATATTTGAACTTATTGGTGAATTTAAAGATACATTTGATAGAGTTAAATTTAATGAAAAAGCAGCCATAAGACTTGCTTGTAAAATGAGTGTTAAAGCTAATACTAGTATTACTCATTTTGAACAAGAAGAACTATTAAATAGACTTTTTAAATGTAAATTCCCATATACATGTCCTCATGGCAGACCAACTATTATTAAATATCCAATATATGAGCTTGAAAAACTATTTAAAAGAGTTAATTAGGAGGAAAATATGAGTTTTTTTGAATTTTTAGAAGAAGCAGAAAAAGAGTTTTTTGATTATTTAGAATATTTAGAAGCAAATAATCTATCTTATGATGAAAATGGTAATATAGTAGAAAAAGGTTCGTCTTTAACATTAAAGCCTGGAAATAACAGTGATAAACATGAGTAAGATAATAGTAATAGTAGGTCCAACCGGAGTAGGCAAAACAGCATTATCTATACACCTTGCTCATAAATATAATGCAGAGATTATTAATGCTGATTCAACTGGTGTATATAAAGAACCATTAATCGCAACAGCTAAAGTAACAGAAGAAGAAAAAGATGGAGTTATTCATCATATGCTTGATCTTGTTAGTCTTGATGATGATTTTACTCTTTATGATTACCAAGTAAAGGGAAGAAAAGTATTAGATGACTTAATTAGTCAAAATAAAAACGTTATTATAGTCGGAGGTAGTGGTCTTTATATAAAAGCATTGCTTTACGATTATAAACTAGATAAAACTGATAATATAAGAGTAGATTACAGCAAATATACTAATCAAGAATTAAAAAACATGGCAGACAAAATAGATAAAAATAATAATATTCATGTTAATAATAGACAAAGACTTGAAAGATATATTACTTACTATAAACAGACTGGCAAAACTATTAAAAAAACAAATGATATTAATAAAAAACTATATGATTTTGATATTATTGGTCTTAAATCAGATAGAGAAACTTTATATAAAAGAATGAATGATAGAGTAGATATTATGCTTGAGAACGGACTTTTAGAAGAAGCAAAAAGTTTAAAAGATAAAAAGAATTTTAATAATATAATTGGTTATAAAGAATTAAAACAATATTTTGAAGGAAATTTATCATTTAATGAAGCAATTGATTTAATAAAGCAAAATACCAGAAGATACTCTAAAAGACAATTTACATGGTTTAATAATCAAATGAAAGATATTAAATGGTTTGATGTTAATTATGATAATTTTAATGAAACTTTAAATGAAATTGATGCGTATTTGAATCATAAGAATATCGTGCTATAATTATATTAGGAGAACATTATGGAGGATAAATTTAAAGAAATAAAAAAAGAAAATAAAGTAGAAGAAAAAGGTAAAAATGAAAAGTCTGATGCTGAAAAACAACAAGAATATGAAAAAGAATTACTAGAAAGAATAGAATTTGAGAGTGCATTTAATGATGCTGTTATAGATTTTTTTAATGGGGATAGTAAGTCTAAATAAAAGAGGAAATATATGAATGGTAACTATGGAAGAACAGATGAAATAATGCCCTTAAATAAGGCAGTTAAAACATTTAAAAAAGCATTAGCGCAAGATAGCAAAGAAATCGATAGAGAATCATTAAAAGCAGCATATATTTCAATTGCCAAAGATAAATTAAAAACTAATGGTCTTGATGACATTCCTGTTTCTTTCGATATAAGAGAAGAAACAAACCGTGGAGCATACCATGTTTCGGAAAACTGTATTTCTCTTAACGAAGTATTTATTAATAAAATTTGTAATTCAGATGATCCTTATCAAAAAATATATTATATGTATGAAATGCTAAATACAGTTTTTCATGAAACTGAGCATGCAATTCAGTATAGTGAGATGGAATCAGGAAATGAAGTGTCATTTTCTACTTTACTTTTTATTAAAGAAACAATATTAGAAAAATTTTATCCAGAAATTTATAAGCAAAATTATTTGACTTCTATTATGGAAATATATGCAAGAATTGCTGGTAGTCGTGATTCGGCAAAATTCTTAAATGCAATATACGGGGTAAATGGATCAAAGAATTTTTTTAAATATGATTATTTTAGTAGGCCTATTCGTGACCAAATCAAAGTATTAATGGATGATTCATTAGTAAAAGAAATTGATGGTGAAAGAGTAAATATTCTCAAAAAATTTGATGAATTAATGAAAAATCTACCTCCTTTTCACAGAAAAAATCTAATTTCTATGTATCCATTACTTGAACTTGAATATTATCCTAATGGTACTAAAGTTGAACCTATAGAAATGGTTGAACAAGTAATTGATATATTACAAAATCCTATTGTTCCAGAAAACATTCATGAAAAAAGTCAAGTGTATGCATATTTGGGATCATATATTAGAACATATGACATGAGTATGGAGCAGATGAATGAATTATTTCAATATAAAACAGATGATAAAATATTAGATATGATTATTAAAACTGGTTTGCAACAAAAAAGAAAAGAATTATTAGAAAAATCTTCATCTGCGGAAGACTTTAATTTGATATAATAACTATATCAAGGAGAAATTGATAGAAGAATTGCATCACTTCAACTAGAATATGAACAAGAAAAATATGGTGGATTTGGAAGATAACCAACTAAAAAGATAACATAAGTTATCTTTTTTAATATAATTCTTTATAAAGTGAAATATTAAAATTATGATCTTTTTTATCTTTTTTTAGTAGGGAATCAGTATTTATCATAAAAAAATTATTTATATTATTTTTGTTAACTTCATCATCATCCCATGTAACATCTACATGATACCATGAATTATTAAAATAAATTGCATTCCATATATGTTCCTCACTTGATACTTTAAAATTAGGTATATTAAGTATATCCATAGCTATTGAAAAAGCATCAGTATAGCCACCACAAATAGCTTTATTTGCTGTAATTGCACCATAAGCTGTAGTAGAACCTTCATTATTAGTTTTTATATAATCATCATCATAACTAATATAATTTAATAAATAATGATGTATTTTTCTTATATCTTCTTTAGTAATATTATTTTTATTTATTTTTAAATTACTAATCACATTATTAAAATAATTTAATAAATATTCAGTTTGTTCTTCAGTATAAACTTTATCTATTGATAAATATACTTCTTTATTACCAGTAACTAAAGTATTATATTTTTTATATGAATTAAATGGACTTACATAATTATTAATAAGAGATACATATTCACTATCATCAGCGACTTTTCTTACATCATCAGCACAATTTTTATATTCACTTCTACAATAAAATGTAAAATCATCCCATCCTTCATTTAATACAGTATAATAAATAGTTTTAATATCATTTATATTTTTAGGTTCAAAGTTTTCTGTTTCTTTAAATGCTTTATAGTGATAATTCCTTTTATTTTTAGTTTGTTCTTTTGGTATTACAACTTCATAACCATTTACTTTATCTATAAATCTATTTACTTTATTAATAACAATTTCCTGATTATTTATTAATAAATAAAATACAAATAATGTTATTAAAGAAAATAATATATTTACTAATTTTTTTGTCCTACTCATACTATTCACCTATAAAAATTATAACAAAAAAAGTAGATAATATCTACTTATTTTTCATTAACTATTTTATTTAATCTAGATTTATATCTATCTCTAGTATTACTTTTAATAACTCCTTTTTGAGCAGCGATATCAATTCTCTTAATAGCTGTAGCTAATAATGTTGTTGCTTCTTCCTTACTAGCAGCTTTTTCTACTTTTTTAATAGCTGTTTTCATACTAGACTTAAAATCATTGTTTAGTACTGATTCTTTTTTTGTAATTAATACTCTTTTTTTAGCACTTTTAATATTAGGCATTATTCCACCTCCCTTAAAACTTATTTAATCATAGCAAAAAAAAACTTAAAAATCAATAATTTTAATAAATAAAATGGTTTTTAGACAAAATTTCATTTAATTATTTTATTCTACATTTTTTTTAATTTTAATATTGTATATTAAAGTTGGTGAAAAATATGAATAAATTTAAAACTAAGAATAATAAACTTATTAAATTAATTTTTTTATTGATAATTCTATTTATTATATCAATAATATTTTTTAAAAATTTAAATATCAATAATATTTTATTAAAATCTCTTAAAAATAGATTTGATAATAAAATTATAAATACTGATAAAATAAATACTAAATTAGTATATAATTCATTAAATAAGATAATAGACTACAAAGATATGATTAAACAAAATAATAATGAAATAATAGAGTTTAATAATAGTGATTTAGATATTGATGATGATCCATTAGTATACATATATAATTCTCATCAAACCGAAAGTTATACTTTAAGAATTAGTAATGATTACTCAATATCACCAACTGTATTTCATGCCTCATTCATATTAAAAGAACATTTAAAAAATAATGGTATATCTGCTTTAGTTGAAAATTCTTTAGTAAAAGATTATTTAAATAAAAATAAATTATCTTATTATTATTGTTATGATGCGACAAGAAGCTTTATAAAAGAAAGAAAAAAGAAATATAATTTTAAATATATAATAGATTTACATAGAGATTCAGCTCATTATGAAAATACAACATGTGAAATAAATAATAAAAAATATGCAAGAATAATGTTTGTTGTTTCTATAAAACATAAAAATTATGAAAAAAATTTATCATTTGTAGATAATATATCTAAAAAACTAAATAAAGAATATAAAGGTATAACAAGAGGCATATATAAAAGAAAAGATGTTATATTTAATCAAGATTTATATGATAATGCTACTTTAATAGAAGTAGGTGGTATTGATAATACTATAGAAGAAGTTAATAATACATTAGAAGTATTAGCTGAAATTTTAGCACAATATATTAATGAAAAAGGAGTGTCATGAAAAAGAAAAAAAATTATTTTTTAATAGTAATGATATTAATATTCTTGGTATTTTTTATACTATATATATCTAAAGAGACTGGTTATTATGAATATAAGGCACATTCTAAAGTTGCTTTAACACAAGAACAAATTAAAAAATTTGAAAGTGATTTAAGTAAAGGTAAAAATGTCACAATAGATGAATATTTAGTTAATGATAAAGTAGATTACACAACTACAGTAGGGGATATTGGATATAAATTTGGTAATATAGTAGAAAGTTTTATGAATGATGGCCTTAAAAAAACACTAAAATTTTTTAGTGCTCTATTTTATGAATAATTCACTTACTACTTTAGTATAACTACGAGTTAAAGGACCACTACCAAGTAAAATACCACCAAAGTATCTAATAACAACTATTAATGTATTATCAAGATTCTTTTTATGAATAATATCAATAAGTCCACGAGTAGTACCAGAAGGTTCCTTATCAACATAATTTTTTTCAAGAAAACCAATCTTGTAAGCATAAACTATATGTCTAGCTTTTTTATGTTGAACCTTTAATGTATTTATAATATCATTAACTTCATTAATAGAATTAACTTCGAATAATATACCTATAAATTTTGATTTTTTAATTTCTAAATAACTTTCATTTAATTTTTTCATATTTAAATTATATAATATATTTATTAATATTTCTAGTGTGATATAATTAAAAAGAGGTGAACTATGAGATTTAAAGATGAGTTAAAAGAAGTACCTAAGAAAAGTGGATGTTATCTTATGTATAATAAAGATAATATTGTAATATATGTAGGTAAAGCTAAAATACTTTTTAATAGACTACATAGTTACTTTAATAGAGAACATAATGGTAAAACAAAGAAAATGCTAAGTGAAATAGACCATTTTGAGTATATAGTAACAAATAGCGAAACAGAAGCATTTATATTAGAAATTAATTTAATTAAAAAGTATGATCCTAAATATAATATATTATTAAGAGATGATAAAAGTTATCCATATATAGAACTTACTGAAGAAAAATATCCACGTCTTAGAGTTAAAAGACAAATAAATATATCTAAAAAAAGTTCACATTTATTTGGGCCTTATCCTAATGTATATGCAGCAAGACGTATGGTTAATTTATTAAATAGATTATATCCACTTAGAAAATGTGATAATATGCCTAAAAAAGTATGTCTTTATTATCATATTTATGAATGTTTAGGATATTGTGAAAATAAGAGTACAAATTGTGAAATTTATATAAAAGAAATATTAAGTATATTAAATGGTAATGATAAATTATTAATAGATAAAATAAATGAAAAGATAAAAATTAATTCAGATAATTTAAATTATGAAGTTTGTAAAGAATTAGTAGATGAACTTGGGTATATAAATAGTATCTTAAATAATGAAATAATAGTTGAACTAGATGATAATATAAATAGAGATGTAATTAACTATTACTATGACAATTCATTTATAAGTATAGTTATATTCTTTATAAGAGGTGGAAAATTAGTAGGTAATCATTATAAAATAATACCTATTATAGATGAAATAAAAGAAACACTAGAGTATTATATAGTTAATTTTTATAGTAAAAGAAACATTACTCCCCGTGAATTAATAGTACCAAAGGAATTAGATACATCTTTGTTAAGTGATATTATAAATACAAAAGTTATTAATGTATTTAGAGGTCCTAAAAAGAAATTGTTTGATATGGCTTATCAAAATGCTAAAACTCAATATGAAAAAGAAATACAACTAATATATAATAATGAAAAATTAACAACTGATGCGAATGAAGAATTAAGAATACTATTAAATTTACCTTCATTACACACAATAGAAGCATTTGATAATTCTAATCTTTTTGGAACATATACAGTATCTGGTATGGTAGTTTTTAAAGATGGAGTTCCTTCTAAAAAAGACTATAGAAAGTTTAAATTAACTTTTGATAAAAATGATGATGTAGCATCTATGAAGGAAGTAATATATAGAAGATATTTTAGACTTTTAAGTGAGCATGCTCCTCTTCCAGATTTAATAGTGGTAGATGGTGGCAATAATCAAATAACTGCAACCAAGGAAGTAATTAATTCACTTTATTTAAATATTAAAATAATAGGTGTTAAAAAAGATACTCATCATAGTCCTACTACGATAGTGGATGGGGATACTTTTAACGAAATAGAAATTAAAAAAAACTCAAATGTATTTAGATTACTATCAAGAATAGATGAAGAAGTACATAGATTTACTATTAATTATCATAGAGATATAAGAAGCAAAGGAAGTATATCAAGTATTCTTGATAATATACCAGGCATAGGTTCTAAAAGAAGAAAAGAACTTATTAAAAAATATGGTTCAGTAAATAAAATCAAAAATGCAAGTATTTATGACTTATCAAAAATAGTACCACTTAAAGTAGCTGAAGACTTAAAGACATATTTAAATATAGAAGATAAAAAATAATTATTATTTTTAAGAATATTTCTTTTAAATAATAATTTTTTCTTGTATAATATTTTATGAGGTAATCACATGAAAAAAGTTTCACTATATCCAGCAGATGTATATCAAGTAATAGATAAAAGTTTACTCTCTGAGACAGATAAACTTATTTTAAACATGCTTTATATGCCTATAATAGGTAGTGTTGCGGTAGCTTTATATTTAAAAATGCAAAGTGAAACAAGAAATACATTTATTTCACCAGAACTTTCTCATCATCACTTAATGACAAGTATGGGTACCACTCTTGATAATATAAAAGAAGCAAGATTAAAATTAGAAGGAATAGGTCTTTTAAAAACATATTATCATGAAGGAGAAGTTGGATCTTATGTATATGAATTATATAGTCCAGTCTCAGCAGATGAATTTTTCACTCATCCTATATTTAATGTTGTACTTTATAATAATGTAGGTAAAACAGAATATAATCGTTTACATGAATATTTTAAATTACCACATATTTCATTAAAAGAATATGATGAAATAACTACTACATTTGATAATGTATTTAAAAGTAGAAATTATACTGAATTTGAACTTGATGGAACCGATATAATATCAAAAAATAAACTTATGCTTAAATATGAATTAGATTATGACTTTGATCTTTTAGTTTCTAGTCTGCCAAAAGAAATGTTTAATCCTAAATGTTTAAATAAAACAATGAAAGAACTGATAACTAATTTATCTTTTCTTTACGAAATAGATCCAGTTTCAATGGCTGATATTATAAGAACAACTTTAAATGAAAAAGGTAATATTGATAAAGAAGAACTAAGAAAAAACACAAGAAAATATTATCAATTTAATAATGACAATAGGCTTCCAAGTTTATTATTTAAGAGCCAACCAGAATATTTAAAAGAAGCAAGTGGAGATAAAAGTAGGAAAGGAAGAATTATCAAAGTTTTTGAAAGTCATTCTCCATATGAATTTCTTAAAGCAAAATATAAAGGAGCCAAACCTACTGAAAGAGATATGAAAATATTAGAAATGTTACTTATTGATTTGAAACTTAATCCAGCAGTAGTAAATGTATTAATTGATTATACCTTAAAAACAAATAATAATAAATTAGTAAAAGGGTATATAGAAACAATCGCAGGACAATGGAAAAGAAGTGGAATAGAAACAGCAAGCGAAGCTATGACTATCGCAGAAAAGGAACATAAGAAAAAATATAAAAAAGAAAGTATAAGCACCAAGAAAAAAGAAATAATCCCATCATGGTTTAATGAAAATATCGAATCACAAAAAGATGATGAAAGTAACATAGAATTCAAAAGTTTTATAGAGGAGTTTAGAAGATGAAAAGTACAAATAATTTCATAAAAAAAGGTAAAAAAGCAATACAAGATGATTTAAGAAAAGAATATGTTTTAGCAAGCAAAGATGAAACATTTATGAAACTTTGTGCTAGACTTAAAACAAATGAAAAAATTCTTATGAAATATACATCTAAATTACAAGATACAGTATGTGAACTTAAAAATTGTTCTAAATGCAAAGAACTAAATTATTGTAAAAATCAAGTAGAAGGACATGTATATTATCCAATTCCTTATAAAGATACATTAGATTTTGTATATAAACCTTGTAAATATTTTAAAAATAAAAAAGATGAAAATAAAACAATATTTTTTGAGACTCCTAGAATTCTTATGAATGCCTCATTGAGCGATCTAATATCAGAAAAAGAAAGAAATTCTATTCTTAAATATATAAAAGAATTCTTAAAAAAGAAAATGAAAAATGAGCCCGTAAAAGGTATGTATTTAAGTGGTTCTTTTGGTAGTGGTAAATCATATATATTAAGTGCTTTATTGAATGAACTTTCTAATAAAGGTTTTAAAACAGTTAATGTATATTATCCAACTTTATTAAAAAGATTAAAAGCTTCTTTTAATGAATATAATTACGATGAAGTATTAGATGAAATAATGACTAGTGATATATTATTAATAGATGATATTGGTGCTGAAAATAACAGTGCATGGGCAAGAGATGAAGTTCTAGGGACAATACTTCAATATAGAATGGATAATAATTTAACAACATTCTTTACATCTAATTTTTCTATAAAAGAATTAGAAAGTATATTATCAGAAACAAGTAAGGGAACAGATGCTATTAAATCAAGACGTATAATTGAGAGAATAAAATATTTAACAGTAGAAGAAACACTCATCAGTAAGAATAAAAGACAATGAAAAAGGAAGAATTAAGACAAAAATATCGTACAATTAGAAAAGATATTTTAAATAAAGATTATAAAGATAATATCATATACAATAAGGTCATAAATAACACATATGTATTAAAAAGTGATATTGTATTAATATATGTATCTAATAAAGAAGAAGTTGACACAATAAATATAATTAATTATTTATTAAAAACTAAAAAGGTTGCTGTTCCTAAAATAGAAGAAAATATAATGAATTTCTATTTTATAAATTCTATTAATGATTTAAAACAAGGCTATTTTAATATATTAGAACCAACTACTACAAAACAAGTGATGTCTTATAATAATACAGTATGCATAACACCTGGTATATGCTTTTCACACTCTAAATATAGAATTGGATATGGCAAAGGTTTTTATGATAAATTTTTTGATAAATTTAATGTTTATAAGATAGGTCTATGCTATAAAGATTGTTATATAGACACAGAATTCAATAATAAATATGATATAAAAGTAGATGAAGTAATAACTGATTAGTTGTTACTTTTTTATTTTAGTGTCACTATCAAGGGAAAATTTCCTAAATAAAGATTAACAATTTTTCTTTGAAT
>JAEDNL010000062.1 GCA_016302505.1 Bacilli bacterium | reverse complement strand
ATCCCCTTCCAATAGTCAATTTACAATTAATTAACATAAGAATAAGTGTAAACTGTTTTACAAAAAAATAGCCTGCATATGCAAGCTATTTAAATAAATTCTTTACTCTATCTAAGAATGTAGTTTTAGTTGTTTTAGTATTTTGTGTATTTGTATTATTTTCTTTTTTTATTGAGTCAATAACTAATACAAATTTAGTTTCTGATTCATTACTTAAGTTTTTACCACTTATAGATTTATATTCATTACCTAGTTTTACTAATTCTTTTACTTTTTTACTTGTTGGTTTAATTTCATTATTAATAGTACTAGTTAATTTTTTAATACCTTCATTATTAAATTTAGTTACCCCTTCTGATAAACTATTAATACCATTATCAAGTTCATCTACTCCGTTATATAATGTATTTAATGAATTAGTTATTGTATCTATAGATGATGATTTAACACCATTAGCAACTTGATTTGATAGAGATGGTACGATTTGATTAGTAGTTGATAATGCAGCATTTTTAGCTACTGATACTGATACAGCATCACTTACATTTTTAGCAACATAAGCACTTACATTGCTTGCAACCATTGTACATGAACTTACAAATACTTCTTTAGTATCATTTATTTGTTTACATGATTTTAAGAACATTAATTTTTCAGTTTCAGTTAAATTTGATATATCTAATTTACCACTACTATAAGCTTCACAATTAACAGCATCAGTTAATTTATCATTATTTTTTAAATATCCTGTTAATGAATCTTTTACACAAGTAGCAACTATTTCTTTAACTTTTGGATCATTTGAATTTAAACTTTTACTTACTTCACTCCATGCTTCTTGTGCTATAGAAGAAATATATTCTTCACTATCGAACTTAGATGATATTTGATTTAATATTTGTTTATTAATCGCAGATACTTCTTCTTCACTTAAAGCATCTTTATTACTTATTGAAGATAAACTTTTAATAGAACTTCCTAGTTTACTCTTAAGTAAATTAGAACCGCTTTTAATCTTTTGAGTACTTTCATCTATTAAATTCATATTTTCTTGTAATTTATCACTATCTTTATATAAACTATCTAATTTATTAAACATTTTTAAATCATCATTATCTAATATTTTAGGTGTTACTGCTGAATACATAGATGATAATTCAAAGTTCTTAGTTTCATAACTAATAGTTATATTATTCATATCTTTTAAACTATTTAAATCTAAACTTTCATATAATCCTGGAGTTGCAATTCCTACTACTACATTCTTTTTTCCAGTTGAAATTACTTTACCACTAGATATTTCTATATTACTATTGTCAGTAGAATCCACTATAGTAGCAAATGTTACTACAAATGGTGTAAATAATTTTTCCTTCCTACCATTTATAGTTCTATAATGAACATCAGTATTTTTATATTGTAATTTAATTTCTACTTTTCCTTCTTTACCTAACATATCTTCAACATTCATAGTTTTTCCATCTAATTTATATGTTACATTTACTGTTATAGGTAATTCTTTATCATATTTTCCTTGATAGAATATATCATTTCCTTTAGATTTCCATATAATATTTCCATCTTTTATTGTATATTCTTCATTTCCATTAATATTTAATATATCTTTTAGTTCTGAATAATCTTTTAATTCATTTTCTTTATTTTTGTTAAGTATTTGTTCATTAACATACATACTTTTAACACTACCATTATTATTTAATTTACCATATACAGTTTCATTCTTTGTTAGTGCCATAGTATTACTTGGTAATAATAACATACTAGATATTAATACTAATGCAGTTTTTACACCTTTATTTTTCATTTTTTTATCATTTCCCTTCTTAATAATTAATTTATCAAACATTAATAATATTGCAGGTAATACTATTATTACTACAGCCATACTTATTAATGCTCCTCTTGAAATTAAAGTACATAGAGAACCAACCATCTCAAGTTTAGAATAAATACCTACTCCAAATGTTGCTGCAAAGAAACAAAGTCCACTAACTAATATTGATGATGATGTATAGTTAAGTGTATCTATCATAGCAGATTCCTTTTCCATACCTTTCTTTCTTCTATCTATATAAGTAGTTGTTAATAGTATAGCATAATCAATAGTTGCTCCAAGTTGTATAGTACCAAGAACTATAGGTGCTACAAATGGAAGTGTCACTCCTCCAAAATATGATATTGACATATTCATAAATATAGCAAACACTATCGCTGTTACTAATAATATTGGTAATATAAAACTTTTAAGTACAATAATTAATATTATTAATATACATAATATTGATGAATAATTCACATTATTAAAGTCAGTATCACTAATAGTAATTAAATCTTTCATAAGAGGTCCTTCTCCAGCAAGTATAGAATTACTATCATATTTTTTAATTATTGTATTTATTTCACTTGTTTGATTATTTAATTCATCACTAGCAACTTCATATGTTGAATTTATAAGTAACATTTTATATTTATCATTTTCAAATATTGATTTCATATCATCACTAATCATAGTATCAGTTATTCCATAACTTTTTAAATCATCAAATGATAATATAAAGTCAACTCCATCTATATTTTTAATTTCATTTTTTATATTAACTACATCATTAGTTTTAATATCTTTACTTATTAATAATATTTCTGGACTAACTATATTAAATTTATCTTTTAAATCACTATTTGCTTTAATACTTTCTAATGTATTTGGAAGTGATTTATCTATTTTATAAAATACATCTATATTTTTATAACCTAAATATGCAGGTATTAGTAAGATTATAAATATTATTAATGTAGCTACTCTATTTTTAACAATAATTTTATTTAATTTTTCAAAATTAAATTTAACTCTTTTATGTTTAGTTTTATCAATTAATTTATCAAATGCAAGTAATAAACTTGGGAATAATGTAAACACACTTAATAGTCCTAATAATACACCTTTAGCCATAACTATTCCAAGGTCTTTTCCTAATGTTAATTGCATAGTACAAAGTACTAAGAATCCCGCAATTGTTGTAAATGAACTACCCATTACAGATTTAAATGTTTCAACGATAGCATCTCTCATCGCACTTATATTATCTTTACAACTTTTTTTCTTATTTTCATATGAATGATATAAGAATATTGAAAAGTCTGTTGTTACTCCCAATTGTAATACTGCAACTAAAGCTTTTGTTATATATGATATTTGTCCTAAAAATATATTACTTCCTAAATTAAATAATACTGCACAACCTATGTTACATAAAAGTAATAATGGTATTATATAAGAATCTAATGATAATTCTAAAACAAGTATACAGAATACAACAGCAATTATTATATATATAAATATTTCTTTTTCAGATAAATCCATAGTATCAAGAACCATAGAACTCATTCCACCAAGTTTACATTTATCTTTAGTAATTTTTCTTATTTCACTAACTGCATTTATTGTTTTTTCATTAGATGCACTATTTTCAAATGTAATAAATAATAAATCAGTGTTTTCATCATGTAGATGACTAGTTATTTCAGTTGGTAACATTTCAACTGGAATATTAGTTCCGATCGCATCATAAAGTGAAACTACTTTATTAACTCCATCTATTTTTTTAATATTATTTTCAAGTTCTAATATATCTTTACTACTTAAATTATCTATTATAGCAACTGAATAAGCACCCATCTCAAAATCATCAGTTAATATATTTTGACCTTTTATGGTCTCAATATCATCCGGTAAATAAACTAAGATATCATAATTAATTTTTGTTAAATTCATACCTACAAATGATAGAACTAAAAGTATACCAGATATAATTAGTATTAATATTTTATTCTCACAAATCTTTTGTGCTATCTTTTTCATACCATCTCTCCATTCCGATAAAACATTCTATTACAAAAAAATAAAAAAAACACCAATATTTTTATAAAAAAGTATGTTTTTATACACTTTTTTATTTTTTGTATTAATAAATAAACAACAAAGTGTTTATTATCTTTACTTTTGTATAAAAAAGGTGTATATTGTATTCCGGTGATGAAAAAATGATAAAAAAAACTGACTTAAGAGTTATTAAAACTAAAAATTTAATATATAACACACTAATAGAACTTATGAAAGATAAAACTTTTGAAGAAATAAAAGTATCTGATATATGTAATAAAGCATTAATTAATAGATCTACTTTTTATTCTCATTATGAAGATAAATATGATTTATTAGTCGATTTTATAAATAGTTTAAAAAATGAATTTATATCTGAATTAAATAAAAATAATAGTAAACTTAATAACAAAGAATATTATATTGAACTTATTAAAATATTCTTAAATCACATTGAAGAAAGAAAAGAAATGTATGTTTCAATTATGATAAATAATAGAAATAGTATTATGATGGATATATTACTTGATGTTGTTAATAATGATTTATTAAAGAAAATGAATACCGATGAGTTTAAAACTTCTATTCCAAATGACATTATTGCTAAATTTTATTTAGGTGGTGTTATTAACATTGGTGTTGAATGGTTAAAAGATAATAAAAAATATTCTAAAGATGATATTATTAATTATATAACTCAATTAATTCCTGATAATATTAAT
>JAEDNL010000018.1 GCA_016302505.1 Bacilli bacterium | reverse complement strand
AATTATATATTGGATGATTTAATATTTTTATTAAAGGAGGTGGAATAAATGAGTGATAGAAAAGAATATTTAAAAAAATATCGTTTAGAACATAAAGAAAAATATAAAGAATATCAAAGAAAATATAGTAAAACTCATTTATCTACTTATGAACTATTAAAAAAAGAAAATCAAGAATTAAAGAAACAACTTGAAGAATACGATAGAAAATTATTCTTTACTAAAAATGAATTAGATATGAGGCAAAAATCTATTGATAATAAATTAAATCAACAAAAAGAGTTTATAGAGTATCTTACTTCATATATTGAGTTATTAAGTAATAAACCTGATTTAATAGAAGAAAGTGAGATAGAATTACTAAAAGAAATATTAGCAAAATATCAAGAAATAATAGGAGTATCAAATGAAAATATTTAAAAACAAATTATTTTGGGAAATTATAATATCTATTCCAATTTTATTAATAAGTATAGGATTTGTTGTATTAGAAGTAATAGCACTTTTAAAATATATATTTAGTTAGGAGATGATAAATAATGAAAGATGACTTACTTAAAATTATATCGTTTTATGGTGTACTTCCACAATTAAAGCAATTTAATGAAGAATCTTATGAATTAATAGAAGCAATAAGAAATTATGAATATCAATATGATGCTTGTGAAGTCATTGGTTGCAAAGAATATCATATTGAAAAAGAAAAAGAACATATAGCAGAAGAAATAGCAGATTGTATGGTAATGATACATCAATTTATAGAATATTACAAAATAGATAATAATGATATCTCCAACATTATGCAAAGAAAAATTGATAGACAGTTAGAAAGGATAAATAAAGAAAATTAAATACTTCGGGGGCTATGGTTAGTTAGGAGGAAGTATGTTTATATTATATTTGCCATTTATTGTACTAGATATTTTACTTATAACAGCAATAATTGGAATTATATTAGATTGGAGGAATAAAAATGAGCCAAAATAGTGAAAAAAAAATATTAAGAGAAAGAGAAAAAGAAAAATTAAAAGAAATACATAAAATATATAAAAGAAAGCCTAAAGATATATGCCCTAAATGTCATAAAAAAAGTTTATTTATGATTAATAGTAAAAATGAAGTATATTGTATTAGATGTGATAAACTAGTTGCAATAAATAAATAATTGTGCTATAATAGGAAGTGAAAAAGTAGGAGAACAAGCAAAAACTAAAAATATTATTTTCTTATAGACATTATTCATTCCTTTCAGAGATATAAAATGTTTGTTCTCCAATAAAATATTCTTTTATGAAATTATGGGTTTGCCTTTAGTGAGTTTGATAATTTCTAACTTTTTTAGAATTGGAGGATAAAAATGAAATATGAATTTATTAAAATTGATTTAGATACTTACAAATTAGTATATACTAGCAAAGATAAAAAAGAAGTATCTATTGAGTTCAAAAGAACAATTGAAATGGCTGAAAAATTGCAAGGAATAGTAGCAACAGCAAGACTTAATATGTATAAAGAATTAAGTAAACAAGGAATAACAAAAAATGACCTTATTATCAAAAAAGATGATGGAAAAGGTCATATAACTTATGATGAAACTAACTATCAAGAATATGAAAAGTTTTATATTCAATTGGAAGAGGCAATTATATTAAATGAAATGATAGAAAAATTATTTGGTAAGAGCATAAAAGATTTATTTGATGATATGGGTATTGATAATATACCAGAAGCAGAACAACCAATGCAACTACAATTATTTAGTTCCAAATTAGGACAGATTATTAGTAAAGGACTAGATGATACTCCCAGTGAGGGAAATAAAGAATAGTTATAGCAAAAAAACAAGCAATAAAACAATATTTTGCTTTGCTTATCAAGAGGACTTAGACCAAGCCTATGCCTTTTATTGTAGTAGATATGAAAATATCTCATATAAAGAGTTTATGCAATTAGGTTTATTTGAATTTAAAAAGAAATTAGGAAGTGTACCTAAAACCGAACCTTTGTATGATATAATAAAATCAAGAACAATAAATATAGCAAGTATAAAAGATAAGGAAGAGCGAAAGTATTGGAGAGAATTAAGAAGAATTAATCAGATACCTCAGATATTTATACCTACAAAAGAAGTATTTGATAATTTAAAAGGAAGATTAAAAGAAACAAGTCAATTAGGAGGAAAATAAAAAATGGAAAGAGATTTAATTAAGTTTAATAAAAATATAACAAAGGTAACAAAAGAAATAGCAAAATATGAAGATGAAAAAGGAAATTATATGTTAATACCTACAGGACAACTATTATGTAATGTAGAATATATGGAATTAGATGAAATAAGTTATAAGAAAGCATTATTTGAGATGATAATTGATAAAGATGTTGAATATAATAAAATTACAATTACTAAGCCTGTGGATAAATATACTAAGACTAAAAATGAAAAAGATAAAGGAACTATCGTAGATGCCGAAGTAGAAGTATCACAAGTATGGGTAGTTAAAAATGGTTTAGGTTTAACAAAAGCATATGATAGTAAAGAAAAAGCAATTGAATATGTTGAAGGCTTAAATGAAGAAATACTAAAAGAAGCAAAATTGATAGGAGAGTAATTATGGAAGAATATAAAAACTTAGAAAAGATGTTAAAAGTCTACTATAATAACATACAAACATTACATAGACATTTAATAGGCGGTAATTGGTTTGGAAATCACGAAGTCTTAGGTAAGTATTATGAAAAGATTCAAGAAGATATAGACTATTTAGCAGAGTTAGGACTAGCAATAGGAATAGACGAGCCTACTATACAAGAAAGCCTAAACTCTTATAAAGAGTTAGAAATCATAGACAGAACAGAAAAAGAAAGTTTTGTAATAGTAAAAGGTTACTTTAATAATATAGTAGCACAAATAAACAGAATAAATAACTTGCCAATAGACGTAATAAACAAGTTACAAGATATGCAAACATTTTATAGAATAGAATCAAACTACAAGTTATATAGAAATAATTTATAGTCAAGCGTTGCCATTATAGGTAGCGCAGAATAGATAATATGCAATGTCTGGACTATAACGCTTCTCAATTAGAGCAGACATCCATTTAATAATAGGCGTTAAAATTAGTTGAAGAGTTAAATAATAAATATTTAGAAATGGCAGAATTAAAATAATATTTGAAATTTAATAAGAAGCAATAACGAAAGATTAAAAGATATTATTAAGTAGTCAAATAAAAGGAGTTGATGAGTAATTGACTAAATTAACAGATAAGCAGAAAAAAAAGATAATTGCTGATTATGTTGATAATGGTAATTACTCTGAAACTGCTAGAATAAATAACACTACTGATACAACAGTTAGAACCATAATTAAAGATAATAAAGATATGGCTTTGGAAAAAATGGAACAAAAAAAGCAACAAAATACAAAAGATATTCTAGATTATATGGAAGAAACTAAAGAAAAAAGAAAAAAAGTTATAGATTTGTGTCTTGAAAAAATGGAAGAAAGATTAAATAAAGATGAATTAATGAATATCAAAGATATAGCAACTGCTTATGGTGTATTAGTAGACAAATCATTAAAGGTAAATGAAATGAATGGTAATGGTAATAATTCAAATACAAATGTTCCAACAATAAAATTAGAAGTAGTAGATAATAGTAATTTAGAGAGTGTGTTATATGATAATAAGGAACACTAATGTTATAAATGGGAAATTATGCAATAATAACAAATATCACAATAAAAAAGTTATATATAATGGAATAAAGTTTGATAGTATTTACAAAAATAAAGAAAAATGATATAATTAATTTGTCGAGGTAGTAAAAAAGCATTTAATGATGTCTAGGGACTATCTCGACAATAATCCTAGGTGTCATTAAGTGCTTTTTTACCTCATAGGAGGAAAATATGGAAACAATAATTTGTGATAATTGTAAAAAAGAATTTAAAATTTATAAAAGTTATTTAAAAAGAAAAAGGAAAAATAGATTTTGCTCAAAAAAATGTGAAAGCGAATTTAAAAATTATAATAATACAATAGAAAGTTGGCAAGGTGGACATATATCAAAAAGCACAGGATACAAATATATTGAATATAATGGTAAACAAATAGAAGAACATAGGCTTGTAATGATGAAGTATTTGGGTAGAGAATTAAAAACTAATGAACACGTTCATCATATAAATGAAAATAAATTAGATAACAGAATAGAAAATTTGATGTTATTAACTCCTTCTGAACATAAAAGATTACATAATTTAAAAAATAAACATATGATTATTTGCAAATTATGTGGTGAAGAAAAAGAAAATAAAGGTAGAAATCTTTGTAGAAATTGTTATGCAAAAGAATTGAGGAAAGGGAATTTGTTTAAATATGAAAGAATATACAAAAAAAAATAAATATAAAAATGAAATAACATATTATAAAGATATAAGATTTTCAAGTAAAAAAGAAATGCAGAGATATAAAGACCTTGAATTATTAGAAAGTACTGATTATATATGTAATTTAGAATTACAAAAAAAGTTCTTGCTTCAAGAGGGATACACAAATGCTAAAGGGAAAAAGATAAGACCTATATATTACATAGCAGACTTTTACTACTATGATTATATTAATAATAAATGGGTAGTAGAAGATACCAAAGGAGTTAGAACAGAAGTTTATAAACTTAAGAAAAAGTTATTTGAATATATATATAATTTAACAATAGATGAATTATAATACTACCCTAATAGGTAGTGTACTGATGATATATAAAAGTCTAGGGGCAAAAGGTAATAAAGTAAGTTAATAGTGTGGTTTCTATGCTTACAATTCTCTTGGAGGATACCACAAAGTGTTATAGGCATATAACATAAACCTTTATATCATTAGTACAGTATCTATTAAGCAGTACACTGATAATATGCAAGTGTAGGTTAGGTTCGCCAATGTGGCACTATATTTCTAACAGGCTAACTACTTTAGAAAACTAGACATATTATCGGTGTAGTGTTTAATAACACTAAAAAGAAAAAGGAGGTGTCAGAAATGGCAAAAAAAAGTAACACTGGAAAGAAAAAGGTTGATGTTATTAGTTTAGATAATAAGCCAGTTAATCCACAAGTTCAAGAAGAAAAAATAGAAATACCTACAAAGTTTGTTAAGGTTGGTTCTACTACTCCAAAAACAGCAGAAAGTAAAATCAAATTACATAATGGAAGAGTATATAAAGATTTAGGCAATGGCTATGGTATGTATTCTGATAATGGACAAGTATTTAGACTTAAATAGGAGGTAAATATGGAGTTTATTAAATTGAGAGAAGATAGATATTTAATCAAGGACAGTAATGGCTTGATTGTATCTACCGAGGAGAAACTAAAATTAGAAAAGAAAGAATTAATAATTAAAGATATAGAAAGTAACGAGTGTCAAGGAAAGACTACTCAGAGAATTGAAGAAATAGATAGGGAGTTGGAAAATGGAAACAAGTCTAAATCTAACACTATCAAAAAAGCAAAGTCAACTACTAAATGATATAATTAGACCTAATCTAAATGAAATATATGTATTAGGAAGCACTCAAAGTGGTAAGACTTATGATATATGTTTAGGGTGTATCTTATATGCACAAGCCTTGTATAATTATAATCCAAAAGAAACTTATTTCGGTTCTATAACTGGTTGGAGTTTAGAAACATTAAAAGGTAACATATTAGAGCCTTTAAAAAAGTTTTTAGATGATATGAAATTAGAAAAAGGAAGAGATTATATATTAAGGTGGCAGACTGATGAAAAGTATCTTGAAATATACAATATCAGATACTATTTCTTTGGTTTTAATAATGTTCTTGCATTCAACAAGATATTAGGTAAACCTTTGATATTTGAGTGGATAGATGAAAGTGCTAGAATATACTCACAAGATAATTTAAGAGAGCCATTTAATGAGTTCCCTGGTAGGCAAGTATCTTATGCAGACCATCCTTATTTAAAGACTATACATTCGTTCAATGTTGAGGGTGGGGAAAATCATCCATACAAGATAGACTACATAGACAAGAAGCCTTATGCTAAACATTATTCTTTCTTCCCTTATGACAATCCTAAAATAAAAACAGAGGAAGCAATGCGAAAGGTATTAGAAATGTTCCCACCCGGAAACCTAAGAGAACAAAAGATATTTAATAAATGGATACTTGCTACTGGTAGAGTATTCAATACTATAAACACTATAGATAATCTTGATAATTATGCTTTTAGAGAAATAGGAATAGGAATAGACTATGGTTCGGTTCATGCGACAGCCTTCGTACCTATTGCTCTTGCTTATGATAAAGTAAATAAGAAATGGGTATTAATAAGGTTAGAGTATTACTATCATAATGCTAAAGAAGAACAAGACAACCCTACAACTGAATATTTTAGCAAGCAATTAAGATTATTCTTATTGTATCTAAAAAGTGAATATGGACAAGTGCCTATTACCACTATGGTATTAGATAGTGCTGCTGCTCATTTCCATAATAGATTAATTGCTGATAATATATCACATACATTAATCAATAAAAGTATGGATAATGTAGTTGAGGGAGTTCAATATATGCAATCTTTGTTCTATAAGGAATATTTGCTTATATACAAGCAAAAAGCAATAAAGCATATAACAGATAATGGTGAATTAGTTTATAGTGGTAAAGATGATGGATTGCTTGAATTAGAGAGTTATAGATATGACTTAAAAGTAAGTGCTAAAAGTGGTAAAGAAGCCTATGTAAAAGAGTTTGATGACCACATAGATGCTTTAAGGTATATCATAATTGAGTTTAAAGAAACTGATAGAGCACCAGTAGTATAAAAGGAGTTGAATAAAGTGGAGATTAGATGTAAATCTACAAAAAGATATTTATTTAAGATAGAAATTGAAGAATATTATAAAAATCTAAAGAAAATGGGAATAGAAGTAGGAACTCCTTTAGTAATAGAATACCCTTGCCCCAAATGTAAGATGATAGAAGTATATGAAATCTACCCTACTCACTACATACATATAAAAAGTTATAAAAGAGATGTTGACAACAATAAATAATTATGCTATAATTTAAGAGATAGAAAAGTGCGAAAAAGTGTGTTGTAAACATAAGAAGCATATAGTTAAAGAGATAACTGTATGTTTTTTATTATTTATACACATAGAAAGGAGTTAAAAATGAGAACTCTATTCAATAATTTTATTGATAATTTAAGTACCATTTTAGGTAAAATAATTACAAAAATTGCAGAAAAAATGCAAAAAATGAAATTATATTATAAAAATAATAAGAAATGGACTTTGTATTTATATTTAAATGGTCAATGTATAGATAAAAGAAAGATAGATAAAGACTTTGCTCCTATGGGTAAGTTCTATATAGTAAAAGTAAGAGGTATGAAACATTTACTAGGAACTAATAGAAAAGTACAAATAGTAGTTCAAAGTTATAAATATAAATTAACTGATGAAAAGAAAAGAGAGGCTCATATTGAAACTCTAATATATGAAGGAGTTGACATTAAATGAATAATCAAGTAAGATTAAAATCAGCATACAACTATTTAGAGGCTCCATATATAAGAGTAGAGGCAACAGTAACTCAGCCTGGTGTAACTAATGGGAAACCTAATATTTATAAGAAGAATGATTATATAATTGCTCCTAGTGGTAAAAAGGTTGCTACATATATAGTTAATCAAATATTTGGTTCGGATTTAGTAACACAGACAGAGGGATTATCAATAAATTGGTTAATGCCTACACTTAAAGAGAGTCTAGAATTAGCAGTATATGAAGAAGAAAGTTTTATATTAATAAATAAGTTTGATAATAAGATATATTTAGAATGTATTAAGAAATCAGATATACATGATTTAGTGCAAAAATATGACAAAGTAATTAGTGGTACTATCATACAAGAGTTTGTTACTAAAGAAGATATATATGAACTTCATAGAAATATTAAGTTAGAAAATGGTATTACTTATATGACTATGGAAGTATTTAAAGAAGATAAAGGTGGTAAATTAATACCTGTTGATTTAGGAACATTTAACTTAAGAACTGGTAATGAATACATTGCCAAGTACATATTACCCTATGAAAACTTAATCAACATAGATATAGGGCAGAACTTCTTTAAAGATAGTAAAAAGTTCTTAAATGAAGAAATGGAAATATTTAATACCTTTGTTGATGAAATAGAAAAGACCAAAACTAAAATAGTAACAAGTCAACACTATCAAAGTGGAGACATAGTAACTAATTGGCAGCCTGCTTCTAATCATTATAAGGTAGATACATTAAGTGTTGGTAAATTAGCAGATTACTTTACTTTATTGCCTGGTGATAAAGACCATCAATTATTCGAATTTTTACAAGGTAATATTAGATTTAATGAATATATTAGTTCGTTTAAATTCTGTGATTATCAAGTAATTCAAATGGCTGGACTAAGTCCTGCAACATTCGGTTATGAAAAAGATGCTTATCAGAATGTCGATAGTATAGATTTAAGTAAGAATAATTCTGATATGACTATTGAGGCAATAAAGACACAAATAGAGCCTCAAATAAACCATTTACTTGAAAATGTTGTTAAAGCACAGCAAGCAAACAACATAAAAGTTAATCTAATACCTACTGAATTAAATTGGGACTATGGAGCAAATGAGAAGTTTAATGATATGAAGAAACTTCAAGTATTAGGAAGAATTCAAAGTGTTGGAAGTGTTCCATATAGCATAAAGGCTAAAATAATAATGCCTATCCTTAATAAGTTAATTGATGATGACTATGTAGGAAAGAATAGTAAATTAATAGAAGAATTAATCAAGGCTAATAAAGAGGAAGAAGAAGAAATACAAGTTAAGTTTGGAGAAGTATAATGAAGAAAGACCCATTTAGTTTATTTATAGAAGATAGTGCTTACTATTCAAAGAATGAATATTATAAACTAATGTATGAAACTAAACGAGTATTCTTCGATTACCTATATAAAAATAAAACACTAGCAGAGTTCAAAAAAGAAACTGCAAAAATATGGGAAAAGGTAGACCATAAATATATGGCTGAAAGAATAAAAGAACTTGAAGACATGATAATGGCTAGAGATTTAGAGGGAAATAAAATACTAAATCCCGATGCCGAATATAAACAAATATATGAATTAGCAAGTGAAAAAGTATTCCAAAATGTAGAGAAGAAATATAAATATAATATTGATGAATATTATAAAGGCAGAAGAAAAACAGCAAACAAAAGTTATATAGATAGAGAAAGTTATTTATCTAAATTAGTAACTAAATATGATGAAGTACAAGCAACTATACCATATCATAACAAAGATGGAAGTGTAAGAAGTTGGCACAACATTGCAGATTATAATTCAATGCTATATAATACTAATCTTAATCATGCAGGTTGGAATAGAACAATGTATGATGCTAATTTATTAGAGAAAGAACTTTTATATCTACCAGCCCATACATTCGCTTGTCCTTTGTGTATGCCTTATCAAGGTAAGGTATATGACAAAAATGGAGGAAGCGGATATACTTCTGATGGTGTTAGATATTATCCACAAGAAGAAGCAATTGCTGGTGGTGTAGGTCATCCTAATTGCAGACATCAATGGACTATATATTGGGATAAAGACCAAATACAAGAGAATGATTATAATTCTGATGAGTGGCAAGAAGATTATGAAAAAAAGCAAAAGATACAAGCCCTACAATTAAAAAGAACTAAATTAAAGAATGATAAAAAGATATATGAAGGTTTAGGAAATGGAAGTGAGGTAGATAAAACAAATGCTAAAATAAAAAAGATAAATGCTACTATAAAAGAATTAAATAAATAGACCAATTGCTATTAAGTCTATAAAAGGTTAGCAGTCGCGACACACTTTTATCACTTCTAAAAAAAGGAGAATGATAAATATGAATTTTGATATTACTAAATATCTAAAAAACAAAGATATTACTATAAGTAATGATGACCTAGATATTTCTGCTATGGAAAAAGACCTTTATAAAGGCTATACAAAGAATAGCGATATTCCTAAGCCTGATTACTCAGGATATGTAAAGAAAGAAGATTATACTAAACTTCAAGGAGACTATACAAGCCTAGAAACTAACTACAATAATACTGTTAAAACTTTAAGCGAAACAAATGATAAGATGACTAGATTAAGTCTAGAGAATAAACTTGTTAAAAAAGGATTTAAAGAAGAAAATTTCGATGAAGTAGTTAAGTTAAGAAATAGTCTTTATGCTGATGAAAAAGATGATGATAAGGCAATTGAAGGAATAGTAACTAGATTTAAAAACACATATTTTCCAGAAACAGAAAAGAAAAACAACATACCATTTACACAAGCACCTAACGAAGGTGGAGTAAATGGAAATAATGCTAATACTGGTAAAGATATAAAGATAACAAGAGGTACTAGCATTAAAGACTTAATGATACCTGTAACTAAATAATTTTAGTTAAATATAGAGGAAAGAAAAGGAGGAAGAAATTATGAATTTTACAGGAGTTAATTTAGACTTACAAGGTCTAATGAAAAGAACTTATGCTAATTTACTTTACAATTCTCAATTCTATAAAATGCTAGACAGAAGATGGTTTGAAGTTGGAAGAACTGGCACTCCAATTATTGAGATTGTTAAGCAATTAGACACTGCATTAAATGTAAGAAATAATGTAGAAATCGCACAAGGAGGAATTACAAACGAACTTGCTACTTATAATTCAGTAAAAGTTGACTTAACTGAATTACCTATGGACTATTCATTTAGAGTAAGCCCTATAGTAATGGGTAGTGGTATCGAAAGAGCAATTGAGGGACAAATCGAATTAAAAGAGGCTCAAATCTCTAGACAAATCGATGTATATGGCTTTAATAAATTAAATGCTGATATTACAGGTCCTCAAGATGGTTCAATGGCTTATACAGATGGTCAATGTACTAAATGGGCACCAGCAAGTGGAACTGAAACTATTGAATTGATTAATGATTTAAAATCTAAATTATTTGATAGAAATATCTATGATGGATACCTTTTAGGACTAAGTTCAACTGCTTATGCTTACTTTATCTCAAGTTTAACATCTATCTTAAAATTTGAAACAAGAGCAGGTGTTGAAGGTGTTGATATGGGACAAGTTGCTGATGCTTATGGTGTTAGTGTATTCCAAATCAATAGCAATGTAATTGAAAAAGATAAAGAAGGTAAAGATACAAATGTAGTTGGATACTTTGCTAATGAAGTTGGTACAGTTGGAGATACATTCTGGAGTTCATTCGCTCAATACAATGGTAATTTCCCTGGATACCCAGGCTACTTCGTTGTTGAAGGAAATGTAATGTTTGGTGCTAAAGTAGTTAGACCAGAAGCAGTAATTAAATTAGTTGAAAGTTTACCTATCGTATCAGCAGGTTCATTTGATGCAGGAACTCATGCACAATCATATACTCAGGCTACTCCATTCAGTGGTACTGATGTTGAGAAGTTTGAAGCAGCAGGTTTACCAGCAGGATTAACACTTAACCCTTCAACTGGTGCAATTACAGGTACACCTACTGAAGCAGGAAATTATCATGTTTCAGTATATGGTATTGATAAATATGGTAATTACTCTAATGCTTATAGTGGCGATATTGTAATTGCCTAAATAGAAATGAGGTGGGAAAATGCAGTTTTTCACAAAAGAGGAATTCGAGATTAAATATCCCGAATACTCAAATGCTGATATTTCAACTTGGCAGATAGAAGCAGTAAGTGAGATGATTTTCTCACAAGTAGGCTTAAGATATAGGGATGCTAGTTGGGATACAATTAGTGTCCCTTTGCCTATTAAAAATGCTTCTATGGAACAAATGAGGTTCGTATTAGAACACGATATTCCATTTGTTGATTTTGATAAAGATATAAAAGCAGGAACAATGAGTTCCCCTTTAAAGACTGATTATTCTACTTTAGCACTAAGAATACTTGCTAATAATGGATATCTATATAGAGGAAGTAGAATGTCTGATAATATGGCTCTTACTATACCATTTGGAGGCGAGTAAAATGTTTCTAGTAAATGGTATGAAAGCAAAATTAAGACAGTTTAATCGTGATGAAAATAATGAAATATTTGATGATACTAATTATAAAGAAATTACAATTAAATGTTGTCCTTATGATTGCAAAAGTGCTATAAGGTTCGGTATTTATACAGTGCCTGAGGCTACTGGTTATTATCAAGTTGGAAGGCTTGTTGATGTAAAAGTAGGAGACCAAATAATTTATCTAGGCAAATATGCCGATAATAAAGTTCATACAGTGTTAAAAGTTCAAGACAGTTGGATATTTAATAGAGTAGAGAATAAGATTATAGTGGTTAAATAATGGCTGATGTTAAAGTAAATTGGTATCCAGGAAAGAAAAAAGAAGTATTAGAGGCTTCTGATAAGATAATGTATGCAATAGCAAGACAGACACTTGATAGGACATTTCCTCATATTCCTATGTCAAGAAGAAAAGGAGTAGTCCACATGAGACAAACTTCAATGGCGGCAGGAGTTAGGGGAAGCAATGGAGATTATTATATAGGTTCTTATACTAACTATGCTAAATATGTATGGATTATGCCTAATACTACTAATTGGACTGAACCTGGTACTTTCGGCAAATGGTATCAAGAAATATATACTAAGCAGAAAAAGAGTATCGTTGGAATTGCTATAAAGGAGAATGAATTGAAATGACAAGAGAATTATTAGAAAAGAAACAATTAATCTTAATTAAATATCTTCAAAGCATAATTAGTGGCTATACCATTGATAAATGGAAAATAAAAGCCGAATATTCAACAAATGATAATGATAGCAGGGTAATAGTCGTGCAAGAACAAAGCGGACAAAAACAAGTATTCTATGGCGATATATTGCCTATGTATAATTATTATATGGTTGATATATATGGACTTACAATTAAAGAGTGTAAAGAATTATCTTTATTAATAGGTAATCTAATAGGAAAATCAGAAAGAATAGAAGTTGAAAATAAAGAAACTAATAAATTGGAAAGGTGGCAAATTATATTTACTCAATATGTTAATCCACAAGCAATAGAGTATATGGATATCAGAAGAGTTGGATATAATTCAACCTTGCAATGTATTATAAGTAAAATTTATGAAAAAGATTTATAGAAAGGAAGTGTAAATATGAATGAATTTTATGTAAATAATAGAGAAGTCATTAAAAACTTAGGTTTAAATACTGGTACTAGTTCAGTACCTGCATTTACTTCTATGTGTACAACTACCGAGGTTGGTTTAACTACTGATTTCGAGCAACAAGACTGGTATGTTTTCTGCGATGCTATTCAAAGAAGTATAATCACTGGTGCTGCCATCTCTATTGATACTACTGTTAAGATTGATATGAATAATGCTTCTATAGTTAAAATACTTGGCGATATTCATACATTAATCAAAAATGGTACTGTTGCTCAATTCAACAATCAATTAGTACAATTTGAATTATTAACAGGAGTTCAAGAAGGAGCATTGACTTATACTAAGTATAAAGTACCTTGTACTTTGAATTTTAGTGATTTAGGCGGTGCAGCCGAAGATAGTGGCGAATTTGCTTTGACTATTGTTGTAACTGGTAAAGGAGAAGTTGTATCAGAATAAACCTATAAGGGTTGGGTTAAAAGCCCAGCCCTTTATTTTATAATAAGGAGGTGGAATAAATGAATGGAGGAGAAGTCATCTTTAAGTTTAAAGGTGATGATAAAGACCTAGAAAAAAAGACTAATAGTGTCGCCGGTAAATTGAAAGCAAGTACTATTGCTATTGGTAACTTGATGTCTAGTGCTATTGAAAAAGTTGGTAGTTCATTATTAGGACTTGGTAAAAATGCCTTGCAAGGTGTTGCTGATTTAGAGCAGAATATCGGAGGTGTAGAAACTTTATTCAAAGATAGTGCTGATACAGTTATAGAGAACTCAAAAAAAGCCTATACAACAGCAGGAATAGATGCCAATAAATATATGGAGCAAATAACTTCATTTAGTGCTAGTTTATTACAAAGTCTAGGTGGAGATACAGAAGAGGCTGCTAAAGTCGGCGATATGGCTATTCAAGATATGGCTGATAATTCAAATAAGTTCGGTACTGCTATTGAGAATATTCAAAATGCTTATCAAGGGTTTGCCAAGCAGAATTATACGATAAAATTAATGTCTGCTTAATTAGTGATAATTAAGTAAGTGTATGTGAACCTTATCAAGGGTGTGAGATTAAAATATAAGTAGGAAATGACTTATTGAGATAATCTTGCTAACTGGGGAAGCCTAAGTCTAAAAGATATGGTTATCCAGTGCCAAGCCTAGAAATAGGAAGGTCAAACGACTATGAGTTCGTTACTCAGTACAATATCTATTGATACGATATTGGAAGTGCATACTATCTCAAATGAGATAAAGATATAGTCTAATCCCACTTTTAAATAAGTGTTAAAGTACTAGGAAACTAGGGGTGTAAATGGTTAGATAATTTAAAACTTGGTTATGGTGGCACAAGAACAGAAATGGAAAGATTACTTGCTGATGCTGAAAAGATATCAGGAGTACATTATGATATTTCTAATTTAAATGATGTATTTAATGCTATTCATGTAATTCAACAAGAATTAAATGTAACAGGAACGACAGCAAAAGAAGCCTCTACTACTATAAGTGGTTCAATAAATAGTGCTAAGTCAGCATTTAGTAACTTTCTAAGTGGTGCAGGTGGTATAGAAGAAGTAATAAGTACATTTACTACTGCGGGAACAAATATATCAAATGCGATAGTAAAAATGGCTCCTCAAATAATAACAGGTTTAACTACTTTATTGAATAATTTGATACCTTTAATTGGTCCTTTACTTCAAGCAATATTACCAGCACTAATACAAGGAACTTCAACATTAATAATGGGGCTAGTTCAAGCATTACCTGGTATTATTCAAATATTAATGGGTATGTTGCCTACTATAATTCAAGAATTGGCAAATATGCTACCAGTTATACTTACTTCATTAATTCAAGGGCTAGTTATGATTATTCAAGCATTAGCAGAACAAATGCCTGTATTAATACCAGTTATAATAGATGCTATTCTTAGCACTATACCTATTCTAATTGATAATTTACCTTTATTCATAGAGGCTGGTTTCAAATTATTAGGAGGTTTAATTGCTGGTATAATTAATGCTATTCCTACATTACTAGCAAGAGCAGGAGAAATTGTTGTTGATTTAGTTGAATATTTCAAAGGATTGCCCAAGATGTTATTAGAATGTGGTAAAGACTTAATAAAAGGACTTTGGAATGGTATCAAATCTGCTAAAGATTGGGTACTTGATAAGATAGCAAGTATAGGTAAATCAATAATGAAAAAAATTAAAGGAATATTTGGAATACATAGTCCATCAACAGAGTTCGCATGGGTTGGTAAGATGAATATGCTAGGTTTAGAAAAAGGTATGGAAGATATGAAAGGACAAGTTAATTCAACAGTCGGAGGAATGTTTGATGATATGTTTAGTTTGTCGCCTAGTCTATATGGAAGTTCAAGTACTAATTTAAGCCCACAAGTTAATGTAGTAGTAAATAATAATATGGAACAAGACCCATTAGGACAAATGGTTAATAATATTAAGACATTTAGTGGTGGTTCTAAAAATGATTATAATTATGGAATGGGAGGAGCATAACATGAGTAGATTAAAAATGTTAATAAACAATGAAGAAGTAGTTTGCAATAAAGACTTTACTATAACAGAGGAAATGCTTGCTACTTCCTCTACCATTCTCAATAATTGTTATCCAAAAAGTTGGGAAAATGATAAAAATTATGTTTCAAGGTTTTATTATCCAAAAGATTATTCAAAATGTAAAATATATAAAGATGATGTACTTGTCTTTTGTGGAGTAGTAAAGAATTCGGGTAATATAAGTCTTAACCCTAGATATCCTCACTTTTGCAGTTTGCAAATATTAGATTTCAAAACTTTACTTAGTGAGGGAGAGACTTTAGACTTTGTTATAAGTAATAAAACTATATCCGAAGCAATAGAGATGATAATAGATGCCATTAAAGACTATGGCTTTGTATTAGGAAATATCAATATATTTGGTGCTGATGATATAATTGGTGCTTATTCAACACAAAATAAAACGGCTTATGATGTATTTCAATATTTAGCAGATATAACAGGTTCTAAATGGTTTACAAGACTTGTTGATGAAGATAAAGTTGCTATTGACTTTTACGACCCTACTTTAATGCCAAGAGGAGACAATATCGAATATAATGTTACTTGGTTTGAAGAAAATAATATAAATGATATCTCTTTTAATTATGGAAGTAGAGATTATAGAAACAAACAAATAATGCAATCTGATGAAGTATATGCTAGCATAGATTATACCGAAACATTAATAGCAAATGGATATGATGTTAATTTCTTAACATCTTCTAATATAGGTAATGTAAGAAGCATAAGTGTTGATGGTGTACCTAAGACATTTGCTACCAAATCGGATAAAGAAATAGGAATAGAAGCAGATTTCTATTATGCACCAGGCAAAAATCAAATAGAAAGCGAAGAAAATTATTCTGCTGGAACTCAAATACAAATAGTATATCAGCCTCTTGTAAAAGGTAGACAAATAGTGTATAATAATGATGAAGTAGACAGAGTATCAAATCAAATAGGAAGAAAAGGAATAATAGCAAGATATGAGAATAGAAACGATGTTCTTTCTAGTGCAGAACTTGATAAAGTAGGACAATCTTATATTAAATACAAAGGTAGTGCAGAGGTTAATTTAAAAGTAGTAACTGATGATAAAGATATTTACAATATAGGTCAAATAGTACATTTTAATGCCCCTATTGATGATTTAATACAAGATTATATGGTAAAAAGAAAAGAAATAAAGGTAATAAATACAACAGACCAAGAAAAGATATTCTATACTTATGAATTATCAAGTTCGTTCAATAGTGAAAGAGCAATAAATTGGTTTGATAATCAAAGAAATAAAGCAAGTGGCAATATTCAAGAGGGAGAAACTATAACTAGAAATATAGATGTAGAGAATTCGGCAAATATTATTTACAACAATTTAACAGTAAGTGAGATAAGTGTAAATGGTAACAATACTTTAAATTGTGTTTTAAATGCACCATTTATAAATTAGGAGGTAAATATGACAGATGATTTTAAAAAGAATATATTAGCATATTTATGTGGAAAAATTGAAAAAAGTATTGGTGATGATAAACCTCAATTTAATGAATGGGAAGTAACTAATAATAATATTAAAAGTCAAATTGCTGATAAATTAAATATAGATGTTAGTGAAGTGGTAATTTATAATTATCTATCTTCCAATTCAAACGATTTAATATTAATTTATGGAAGATATTCATCAAGTGTATACAATCCTTATATTGCTATAATGTCATCAAAAGGAATAATACTTCAAGTTATAACAACATTTGATTCTGGTTTAAAGTTATTTAATATAGTAGGAATGAGAATTGATGAAGATAATTCAATATATGCGGTAAGTAGTGAGGGAAGTCAAGATGGTAGCACTGTAAGAGTGTTGCTATTGAATAATATCTTTGTTAGTAATTTAAAAAATGGAGATTTTTATGTAAAAATTAAAAAAAGTTATGTTTGTCCTTTAGATTTTCATATAAGTTCTATAAATCCAACAGAATATCGAATAACAAAGAGTGAGGGAAGTACTTATTTTATAGTTGGTTATCCTACCGATAATAATTTAAAAACATCAATAGTAAAATTTACAATAAATGTTGGAAGTGAGAATGAATGGAATATTTATACGACAGATGAGAATACAGGTTTTGACCGAACATTATTTGCAACTAGTATCAAAAAAATAAATGAAGATTTTTATTTCTATTGCTATGGTTTTGATTTTCTAGCAACTAATCCAAATACATATTCAGAATATGAATTGTCGCCAAATGGAACTATTTCTTTAAAAACTAGAATTAATTTGGGATATAATGTTAGTTTTAATGGTTCACAAGTTGTATATTTAGATGAAGATAACAAATATTTAACTGTTCAAGATAATACAAATAAAAAAAGTTTTTTATATCTTCTAAAAACTACTAATAAAGATAATTTAATAGAAATAGATACATTAAATTGGTATGATGATAGTCAAGGAACATTTATAAAAGGTGGATTTTATATTCAAAATATAGGAAATACTCTATTTGTAACAAAGAATATAGTAAATGATATAACTAATCCAGATGTAACAACTTATTTAGGAGTTATAAAAGATGAAAATGTTTATTATGAAATTCAATCAATAAAAAAGAATACAAAAGAAGCATCTTCTAAAGAAGATTTCTTTAGGACAAATACATATATATTAAAAAATTATAATTTATTTAATATTTTAATAAATAGTAATTATAACAATAATGTTGAAAATAATTATCTAAATGAAACATATTTAATTTATAATAATGATAATTATAATGGCAAATCTTATACAAACATAAATAGTATGGTGCCTAATCAAGGTATTTTGTATGATAATCAAAATAAACCTATATTTGCAAGAAACTTATATAATAAAACAATAACAGGAAGAACAACACAAAGTACTATAGAAGTGCTAAATAACTATTTAAATGATAAAATTATAGCAAAAGAGAATTTGTTAAGTGAAACTAATTCAACATTAATAAGTAATAGTCAGACAATAACAAAGAACATATATGAAACATTAAATATAAATTTTATAAATACTTTGCAAATAAGAAATGACAATGATGATGCTAACCCTATACTTAACCCAGCAGGAGCAAGCAGACTAAATAATAGTATATCAGAAACAACTGATTATGATAATGCAAAAGCATTAAAAATAAAAATCAATTATACCGATAACACTAATTCTATAATTCAATTAAAAGAAAATCAAATTGATAAAATTAGTGATACAAGTTATATGTATGATTTTGATATATATGTATCTAAAGCAATAAGCAACATACAAATTATAAGTAATGATGAAACTACAATTTATCAGACTATAACTTCAACATTTGAAGTAGGAAAATTCTACAATATTACTCAAATGGTAGAGATAGTATAAAGGAGGAGATAAAATGAAAAAAATAAACAATAAGTTAATAAAAAAAGGTGGTTATTATTTAAATAATATCTCTCAAGGAGGTAACTTATGATAACTTATGAAGATAAGGTAGCATTACATGAAAATACAGACGTTGCAAATGTAAATAAGGTAACTGCTGGCGATATGAATGAAATAAAAAATTCGGTAAATGGCATAGTAGAAAGTAATATATTCAAAAATTTATTTAATGTTGGAAATGCAAAAACAAGTGCTGATGCTGAGATAAATATTAACAAAACAAATAATCAAATTTTAATAAATGGAAGTTCAAGTATTGTAACAAACATATTTTTAGATAGTCCAAAAGCAAATAAAGATGAAGAAGGTATAATTTTAAAAAAAGGGACATATACAGCAACTATAAAAAAAGTTAGTGGTTCTTTATCAGGTGGTGATATTGAATTTCGTTTAAGAAAAAGTGATGGAGGTTCTATTTACAATGGAACTCTAGTATGGGCTCAAAAAATTTTAAGTGGAGTTCAAGATGATGCTGTTTATTCTAATACTTTTACATTAGAAGAAGAAACGAGGTTGCATTGGATAGGATACTTTGCTGGCGAACTAAGAACATTTAATAATCTGGTATTACAATTTCAAATAGAGGAAAGTTCAATTCCAACACCTTATATACCTTGGGCTGGTTATATAGTAGAAAGTGGTAGTAATGATAATGGTAGTTGGATTAAGTATTCAGATGGTACAATGATATGTACTAAAACAACAAGCATAATAACCCCTATTACTTCTCCGTGGGGTGCATTATACGAAAGCGGTGATGTTATATTAGGACAATTTCCACAAACATTTATTTCTAATCCAAGAGTGTCGGTAACAAATAATTCAAGTTCAGGTGCAGGTGCATTAATAGAAGCAGTATTTGAAGTTACAACAACAAGTGCAGGTAAATGTTGGTTATGTAGGGGAACCTCAAGAGATAGCCAAACACCTTATGTATTAGATATAATAGCAATAGGTAAATGGAAATAATATAAAATATGTCAATCACCTACCCTATTAAAAAGGTAATGTCAAATAAACATCAAATAGCCAAAACCCCTAAAAAATAAGGCTTAATATAGTAGGGTAGGGGAGTAGTTGACATATAATTGTAAAATAAAAAGGAGGAAATATGAACGATACAATAGTAGTAGCACTGATATCTTTTCTAGGCACCTGTATAGGTTCTTTTGCTGGAATGAATTTAATCAAGTATAGAATTAATCAACTTGAAAAAAAAGTAGAGAAACATAATAATGTAGTAGAAAGAACTTATCATTTAGAAGATGATATTAAATATATAAAAGAAGAGATTAAAGAATTGAAAGAGAGGAGTTAATATGAAACAAGGAAATCAATTTTATTTAGAATTTGAAATAGTTGATAATGAAAACAATAAATTAGATATTAAAGCAGTATTAAAAGTGCAGTTTAATATTGGTAATTTAACAAAAACATATGATGGAACTGGCAAAGAAGTAACATATGAAAATGGTGTATTTAAAGTATGGCTGACAGAAGAAGAAACTTTTAATTTTGATAGCAAAGTAAAGATGGATGCTAGAATATTATTTAAAGGAGATAAAAAAACTATTGGCGGAACATACATAATTGATGAATATTGGTATGATAGTTTAAAGGAGGAACCTTTAGATGTTTAGGTTAAAATTAATAAAAAAACCGATTTTGTTAAAATTGAAAACTAACTTTTCATTTCCACCAATAGTTCTAGCAAACTTACAAGAAAAAGAAGTCATTCCTACAAAAGAGCAACAAGAAATAGTACCAGATAAAAATTATGATGGTTTATCTAAAGTAACAGTAGATAAAATACCTGATGAATACATAATACCTACTGGAAATATAGAAATTACTAAAAATGGTATTTATAATGTAAGAGAAAAAGAAACCGCTAATGTAAATATACCGGTGTTAAAGTTAGGTACCAAAAACATTACTGAAAATGGAGTATATAAAGCATCTGATGATGAATTAGATGGTTATAGTGAAGTAACCGTTGGTATAAAATCATTATTCACAGGTCATTACGATAGACAAGGATTAAAACAAATAGGCTGGACTGATGAAGAAATAGAATATTATCAACAAAACGGAGTTCAATGGAACGAAAGTGAAGATGAATATTTTAAATTAACTCAAACAGAACTTGCAGGTGATGATAGTACAAACACAAGATTTATACCAAAAAATAGCACTAAAAAAAGTTTTGGGAGTTATTATAAACTACTAGCAATACCACAATTAGATACTAGCAAAATTAATAGTACATATAGTATGTTTCAGAGTTGTTACTCATTAACAACGATACCACAATTAAACACAAGTGGAGCTACTGATATGATTAGTATGTTTCAGAGTTGTTACTCATTAACAACGATACCACAATTGGATACTAGTAAAGTTACTAATATGGCGAATACGTTTAATGGTTGTGGTTCATTAACAACGATACCACAATTAGATACTAGTAAAGTTACTAATATGGGTAGTATGTTTAATAGTTGTTACTCATTAAAAGCAATACCACAATTAAACACAAGTAATGTTACTAGTATGAATAATACGTTTTATGATTGTAGTTCATTAAAAACCATACCACAATTAAACACAAGTAATGTTACTACTATGGATAGCACGTTTCGTAATTGTCGCTCGTTAAAAGCAATACCACAATTGGATACTAGTAAAGTTACTAATATGGCGAATACGTTTAATGGTTGTCGCTCATTAACAACGATACCACAATTGGATACTAGCAAAATTAATAGTACATATGGTATGTTTCAGAATTGTAGTTCATTAACAACGATACCGCAATTAGACACAAGTGAAGCCATTAATATGGGTAGTATGTTTAATAGTTGTAGTTCATTAAAAACCATACCACAATTGAACACAGGTAAAGTTACTAATATGAGTTATACCTTTTACGGTTGTAGTTCATTGAGTAATTTAGGTGGTTTAGAAAATCTAGGACAAGCATATGATATATCAAAATCGGCTAATTACTCAAGTTACCAATTAGATTTATCAAGGAGTACAAAATTAACAGAACAATCACTTATAAATGTATTAACTAATCTATACGACATAGCAACAAAAGGATGTAAAACACAGCAAGTGGTATTAGGAGCAACAAATTTGGCTAAACTCACGAGTACAGCAGGGCAACAAGCATTATCTAATGCTCAAGCAAAAGGATGGACAGTAAGTTAGGAGGTGTAATTATGGAAATTAGAAAATACGGTGAAAAGAAAATATTAATAGCAGATGAAAATAAGCAAATAAGAGATATAAACGATGTATATGTACCTGCTACTGAAACAGAAGAAGAACATAAACCATACTATACATCTGTAATATTTCTAGCAGATAATTTTGAAGATAGTAAGTTAAATGAATTATATGTTGAAGAAGATATATAAAAATAAGGAGGTGAAATAAATGGAATTAAGCACATTAATAAGTTTAGTAACTATCATAGTAACTTGGGTATTGGGTGTGATATCAAAGAAGCATACTAAATTAAATAATAAATTAATACCTATGCAGAATATTGCAGTTGGATTGATAGTTGCTTTAATAGAGTGGATTGTTACTAAAGATTTCAAAGTAGCAATTGCTTTATCAGGTTTGCTTGCCGGCGGAGCGTATGACATATTCCATAATTTAGAAAAATTAATAAAAGGAGAGTAGATAATATGGTAAATATAATAAAAAGAATAGTACCAGAGAATAAATGGGGAATAAAATGTCCTTATGAAATGACACCAACAAGAATAGTAGTACATAACACCGCTAACGATGCTACTGCTAGAAATGAAATAGCATATATGACAAATAATGACTATGAAACATCTTTTCACTATGCTGTTGATGACAAAGAAATAGTACAAGGAATAGAAGAAAATAGAAATGGCTGGCATGCATCTGATAGTAATGGCAAAGGAAATAGAGAAGGAATAGCCATTGAAATATGTTATTCACTATCAGGAGGAGAAAGATTTATCAAAGCCGAACAAAATGCAGTTGACTTAATCGTTGATATATTAAAAAGATATGGTTGGGGAATTGATAGAGTAACAAAACATCAAGATTATGGAAATCATAAATATTGTCCACATAGAACATTAGATATGGGCTGGGATAGGTTCTTAAATATGATAAAGGCTAAATTAGAAGATAAACCTGTTTCAAATGAAGTTAATGTTTATTATAGAGTTAAAACTCAAAAACATGGCTGG
>JAEDNL010000061.1 GCA_016302505.1 Bacilli bacterium | reverse complement strand
TTAATCAATATTTTACACTTAAAAGTCCATTAGATATGGCAATAATTAATACTGTTGCCGCACTAATAGCGATGATACCAGAAGGGCTAGTTCTTCTAACTAGTACAGTCTTAGCTGTTAGTGTAATTAGACTATCTAAACAAAAAGTACTTGTAAAACAATTATATTGCATAGAGACACTAGCAAGAGTAGATACTATTTGTTTTGATAAAACAGGTACATTAACAAAAGGTGATATGGAAGTTAAAGAAGTAATTACCATAAATAAAGATTATGACATAAAAGAAATAATGAATAATATATGTGGTAACCTTGAAGATGATAATGCAACTATGATAGCATTAAAAAAATATTTTAAAAATAAAAATTATAAAAAAGTAGATGAAATAATACCATTCTCATCAGATAAGAAATATTCGGGAATCAAACTTGATAACAAAACTTATATATTAGGAGCACCAGAATTTGTTACAAAAGAAAAAATAAACCTAGAAGAATATGATGATTATCGAGTTCTTATGTTAGTTGAAAAAGGTGATAATGATAAAATAATAGGTTTGTTATTATTAGAAGATAAATTAAGAGATGAAGCATCTAAAACTATACAATATTTTACTAAAGAAGGAGTAAATATAAAAATAATATCAGGTGATAACCCAAGAACTATTAGAAGAATAGTAAAAAGATTAGGATTGGATTTTGATAAATATGTTGACGCTAGTAAACTAACAGATGAAGAATTAAGAAAATGTGTTCTGGATACTACAATATTTGGAAGAGTAACACCATTTCAAAAAAGAATTATTATCAAAGAATTAAAGAGATTAGGACATACTGTCTCAATGGTAGGAGATGGAGTAAACGATGTGTTAGCTCTTAAAGAATCAGATTGTAGTATAGCTCTCGCTTGTGGTAGTTCTGCTGCATATAATGTATCTGATTTAGTATTATTAAATTCGGACTTTACTTCTATTCCAAGTATAGTAGAAGAAGGAAGAAGAACAATAAACAACATAGAAAAATCTGCAAGCTTATTTATTGTTAAAACAGGATACGCAATAATGCTTGCATTAATATTTATGATAATTCCATATAATTATCCATTTATACCAGTACAATTAACTTTAACAAATATTCTTACAATAGGAATTCCATCATTTATATTAGCATTAGAGCCAAATAAAAAGAAAGTAACAGGAAATTTCCTAACAAATGTATTTAAAAAAGCAATTCCAACATCATTTGTTATAGTCATATGCATATTAATAATAACATTCTTACAATTTAATTTTATCGAAAAATCTACGTTATCACTTATAACAGTCGCTATAGTAGGATTTATTCATATTTATAGAGTATGTTATCCACCAAAAAAATATCATTTATTTATGATAAGTATATTACTAACATTATTTATAATTGGAATAATATTATTTAAAAAACTATTTTCACTTGCAACAATAAATATAGTAATGTTATTAACTATAGTTTTATTAATAGGACTTTCTATTGTTATATTAGAAGTTATAGATAGATATAAAACTAAAATTAGATAATATGATATAATTAGATAGACAAAATAGAGGTGATTATGTTATTATGATTAATAAATTTATCCTGCCATTATTTGCAATTGTTTTTACCTTCTTTTGTTACAACATAGTAAGAATTAAATCTGGAGTATATTTTTTATATAGACTCATCATATCTTTAGCACTAGTACAAGTACAAACTATGTCATAATCGTTTGATAAAATTTTTTGCATCATACTATTAAAAAACGCTTGATCTTCGATAATCATAATTTTTTCTTCATGTTAAAATATGGCTTTTTTTATCTATTATAGATTATTAAAATATTATATAATATTAATAGGAGGAGAAAACATGTCAAAAAAAGAGAAAAAAGCTGAAGTTAATACTTCAAAAAATAATAAGAAAAAAATTATTTTGGTAGTAGTGGGTGTTATACTAGTTGCAATAATTTTATTCTTACTTTGGTTTTTTAACCGAAAATTCGATGTTATTTTTGATTTTAACAATGGTAATCAAAATGAAATAGTACAAGTAAAGTATAAAAAAGTAGTAAATGAAAAAGACATCAAAACAAAAAAAGATTTAGGAGATTCTTTTATTAATTGGTATGAAGTTATTGATGTAAAAGATAATGAAGATGTATTGGATGAAAAACCATTTGATTTTCAAACAAAAATAGAGAAGAATACAAAGTTAAAAGCTGTTTATGAAGAAATAGTTGAAACAATTACTATTACATTTGATTCAAAAGGTGGTTCAAAAGTAAATAGTATTACTATTGATAAAGGAACAGAACTTAATTTACCAACTAATCCTACATATAAAGGATACAAATTTATTTGTTGGGAAACAAAAGATAAAAAACCAATATATAATAAAGCTTTATTAAGTGAAAGTATGACTCTTTATGCTAAGTGGGAAAAAGTAGAAACACCAAAACAAGAAACAATTAGTTTATCTATTAATAAAAAAGCTATCAGTCGAAAAGGAAGTATTAAAAGTGCTAAAGTAAGTGCTACTGTTAAAAATTCAAAAAATAGTAAAGTTACTTATTCCTTAAGCAGTACAGCTTGTGCTAAGATTAATAGTACAACAGGGGTAATAACAGCAAAAACAGAATCAGAAATAGAAGGCTCAAATATTCAAATATGTGAAAGAGGACAAACTGTTACAGTAACAGGTAAACTTCCAAGTGGTAAAAGTGCAAGTGTTAAACTTAACATTGAAAAAGATTTATACGCTCATTTTAATGGTACTGAAAATAATAATACTTTCGTTGGTTTAGCGACATCAAAAACATTTCATAATGCCGCTGAAAAAGAATTTAGTATCATTGCTAACCAAAATGTTACATGGAATGTTAGTTGTGAGTATGCAACCGATAGTCTTAGAAGACCATGTAAATATGCAGGAAAAATCAGTTCAACTAAAACAACTTTTAAAGGGACTTTAGCAGCAAATTTCACTAAAACTGATGGAAGTATAGCAACAGGATATACAGGACATAAATTTAAATTTACTACTCCAGCAGGACAATCAATGACAATAATTGTTAGACAAAGAATTAATTAATATTTACAATATATTTTTAAATCATAACTAAAAAGTAAACATAAAAAATATGTTTACTTTTTTTTAGGAATATATTTTATATAAACTTAACGTTTTTTTTAACATAATAAAGTAGAAATCTTGATTTAGAATTACTAAAATGATACAATTATAATGAGGAGAATCTATGAAACATAATAAAAGAAAAATTCATTTATGGAAAATAAATATTATATTATTACCTTTATTATTAGTGATTTTTTCATATGTCAATAATATAGAAAATACAAATATAAGCATCACTATTGCTGACTATCTATCAGGTGCTAGTAATAATATAATTAATGGAGGATTTGAAAATAACAATATCAGTTCAAATTATAAATATATCAACGTAGATGGATGGAATAGTGTAACACATAATAATAAAATATTAGTTTCAAAAAATGGACAAATTCCTACTCAATATTTTGTAGAAATAAATTCTAATCTGCGTAATTCATATTATAGAGATATTAATTTAGAACAAAATAAAGATTATACATTTGATATATCACATAGAGCACATATAAGAAGTAATACAACAGGAGAATTTACTTTTGATGAACTAGCAATTATCTTTGGACCAAAACAGACAATAAATCCTAGTCAAAACAGTGATAACAAAGATCAATTTATGCAAATTACTTCTTGGTTAAAAGATAATAGTGATGAATTTGCTGGAAACAATATAAGTGATAAATATGTTATATATTCAAGTAGATTTACAGAAAATGGATCATTTGAAAAGGAAGGATTTAGTTTTACTAAAACAAGTGAATATACTGAAAAATGGCTTATTTGGATTGCTAAATCATCAACTTATAATTTTTTTGATTACACTGTGAACTTCAATAGTGAAGAACTAGAAGAATGTATTGTTGCTTTATCTAGTGTATCTTCTGGATATGTGGGAAAAGATCAAACTTCATATGGAAATATAGTAAAGAGTTTTAAAATATATAATGATGAGAATATTCTTTTAGATTTTGATTTACAAAAAATTTATGAAGAAAATCAAACACTTTTTTCAACAATTACTACAAAAGGATATAATACATATGATGCCTTAAATGGTACTACACCTCCAATAACAGATAACTGGTGGAATGTAACTGAATCAACAAAGAAAATTGAATTTGGTTATTTATCATCATCAAAAAATGCATATAACCTACAAGAGATAAGTAGAGTTTCAGGTTTTGAAGGAAGTCAATTTATAGTAGCTGATAATATATATCAAAATATCGATATAGGTGATAATAAATCATTAGAAGTATCATTTATAACAAAATCTTTAAACTTACTACCAAATAAACCAAATAGAATATATATTTTTAATACAACAAATGTACCATCTATGAATTCAAAAACTAAAAAGACTCAATTAGACTTAATTAGCGAATACCTAAATAAAGATTATTTAGCAGAAAACAATGAAACAAACATTATCTATACAGCAAGTTTTGATGATAATGGATTATTTACAGTACCTATTGAAGAAGCTTTTAGTGATAAATTAGATAGTAAGCATACAGTAGAAATATATTATTCTGAATATCCAGGAAATACTTCTGACATTTGGAAAAAAAGGAGTCACTTTATAGATTTAAATGGCACTGGAATAAAAAATGAAGTATCAATATTTTTTAATTCAAATACTTATGCTGGAGAATCTAATCTATTAGATGACGTTGAAATAAGTTATACTACAGAAAAAGAATTTTTAGATAGTGAATTTGAAGGAAAAGGTACTGAGGTAGAACCATACTTAATAAAAAATGAAGAAGATTTTATTAAATTTAGAACATATGCATATAATTCTAA
>JAEDNL010000060.1 GCA_016302505.1 Bacilli bacterium | reverse complement strand
GAATAGGTTATAGTTTTGGATTTAAAGGTTTTAGAATTGGAAAAACTGCGAAAGGTAAAACTAGAAAAACAATAAGTTTACCAGGAACTGGTCTTTCTTATCAAACAGAAACAAAAGAAGACACAAGTGTTGTAAAAGATATTATAAAGGATACTACAAAAGATGGTAAAAATATTAAAGATAAATCTTTTGATGAAGTAGTAGAAGACGTCGCAGAATCTTTTACAAACAATATAAAGTAGGTGAAACTATGAATTATAAGAAATTAACTACTTATGTAATAGTTATAAATATATTAATGAATCTAATATTTTTCATAGATAATACCTTCTTAACTGATTCAGTTGGATATTATATTTATTTCTTAATACTTTTAGTATCATTTATATTCTATTATGTAAAAAGATATGATAAAAAATATGATAAAAAGGTAGTGTTAAAAGATATATTAGTTACAATTATATGGGGACTTTTATCAGGTATACTTGGGTTTATATTTACAGAATTAAGTGTAAACATAAAGCCTTGCAGTAATATAGGATTTGGATGTTTTCTTTACAAAATCGAATATATGATTTTAGCTATAATAAACATATTATACGGATTTATGATATTAGTAATAAATGGAATAAATCTTTTATTGAAGAAAACTAAACTAAGTGATAAGAAAAATATAATGATTTCAATTCCAGCAGGAATAATAATTTATTTATTAATACTATTTACAATACAAAAAATATTAGAGGTAATTTAAGAGGATAATATGAGAGAAATTAAAGTAGGTAAAAAATATAGACATTTTAAAAATAAAATGTATGAAGTAATAGCTATAGCATTAGATTCAGAAACAAATAATGATGATGAACCTAAAAAAATTGTAGTATACAAAGCATTATACGGAGACAATTTAGTATGGGCAAGACCGTATGATATGTTTAACAGTGAAGTTGATCATAAAAAATATCCAGATATAAAACAAAAATATAGATTTGAAGAAGTAGAAGAAGAAAAAGATACAAAAGATTTAGAAAAAACTAAATGAAATAAGTGATTTCGTATATAAAAGTAAAAACATTTCGGATAATCGGAATTTATGAAAATAAATTATATATTCAAACCTCAAAAGCAAAAAAATTTTCAAAACAAATATCTAAGAATCATAACATAGAAATATGTGCATATGATAATAAAGGTGAGCCAAGGGTTATTAAATTTTAAGGAGAAACATGAATAAAATATTAAAAATAATTCTACCCATAGTGTCATTAATTTCAATATCTATAGTAATACATTGTATTTATAATAAAGATATTAAAATATCAAATGATGCATTAATAGGAAATAACCTATATAAATTTAAACTAACTAAAGATTACGAGCAAATCTTAGCAATTAAAGAAGAAAATAAATATTTATATACTTTAATTTCAGTAATAAATGATAAAGATTTAGAAGAAAACGAATATATATTAAAAAAGATAAACATAGAAACATATAAAACTGAAAAAGAAGTATCATTTAAAACAGCAATTATACAAGATCCTATAATAACAATAGATGATAAATATATAAAAATAATCTCAGGAGTAAACTTAAATGTACATAAATTTGATAAAGATTTTAATTTAAAAAATAAATTAGTAAAAAATAAAGAGGAATACAATTCATATGGAGAATATAATGATAAAGTATTAACAACAAAAGATAATAATATTTACTTAGATGATAAACTTTATGATTCTGTATTAAAGTCGTGTGATACAGCATATAACATTATATATAAAGATAATACATATCTTTATTTTAATAATTATAATTTAAATATTAGTTGTCTATATAATGTAGATAATAAAAAAATAGATTATTTAGATAACTCAAATGTTGAACCATTTTTTGATGGATATTTATTATATAATTACGGAGATAATAAAATAACAATAAAAAAAGATACTGAAGAAAAATACTATTTGAATTCAAAAGATGAAACTGCTTTTATAACTATAACAAAAGATGGTAATACACTTGGAACATTTAACGATAATACAAGAGAATTTAAAACATATGATTTAGTTAATAAAAAAATAATTAACAAAATTAAAGTTAATTTTGAAGATGAATATTATGTTCCAATAATGTCAATAAGTAATTACATGTATATAGTAGGGACAAATGGAGAAAACTATGACCTTTATATTTGGGATTATAAAAAAGAAAATATAAATGAAAATATGATTAGCTATAGTAACACTAAAAATAAAATTGATAGTTATGAATTAGTTACCAAAATAAAAGATGATTTTAATGTAAATATGTATATCTATGATAAAGGTGTTAGATATTTTAATGACTTTTATGCTCTTCCAACTTATGATGATGAATTAACATACGATAGATTATATAAAACATATGATATATTAAAAAACTTTAATAAAGAATTCTTTGATAGATTTAAAACAAATAAAAATAATGGACTTGAAATATATATAACAGGATCATTAGGGCCTAGTGATACAAAAACTCAAATATCAAATCCAATAGGTTATTCATTAATGATGGATGATAATTACATAATAGCAATAGATGCAAATGGTGATGAATATGAAAAAACTATATGTCACGAACTAATGCATAGTATAGAAAATAATATGTATGAATTATATTATAATAACAAGATAAAAAGTGAACCATTTAAAAAGTGGAACTCATTTAATCCAAAAAATTATAAATATGATGATTCATATGTAAAAGAAGAAAATGATAAATATACAATCGCAAGTAATAAAGATATTTATTTTATAGATGCATATTCACACACATATGCTAATGAAGACAGAGCAAGAATATTTGAGTCATTTTGTTCAACAGAAGACATATTTAGTAAATACCCAAATTTAAAGAAAAAGGCATTTTATTTAAAGGATGAAATAACTAGAGTATATCCAAGTATAAAAGACTCAAAATTATTTAATATCCTTAACTAATCTTGACAAATTTTAATAAAAGTTTATAATACTTCCACACGGGGGATATTATGATATTATCAATGATAGACAGGTATGTACAATTATGTATTAAGAGATTAAAATTAGAACAAATTCTAAAAAAATCAGAAGAAAGACATAATGATGATCTTTCAAATGAAATAAAAACAGAATTATATAGATTAAATAAATCAATAAACTTTATACACGAATGTATTATGAAAAGACTTAGTACATCAACACAAACAGCACTTTCTGATTTACACAAATTATTAGAATATAAATCAAAAAAAATAAGAAAAGAAATATCAACATCACAGACAACAATAAAAATGATAAAAGATAACGCTAAAATAGCTGTTGCTAATAAAGATAAAAATGCTATTAAAAGATACAAGGAATTACTTGAAGAAAGTGAATCACGAAGAAAAGAACAATTAGAAGAACTTAATTGTTATGATTGTGTAGCAATCATTTGTAGTAAAGTACAATATTTATCATTAAGGACTAAATAAAAAATTTATATAATTAGAAAAATTAGTGTTCGAAATGGACATAAAAAAAGACATATAGTTGTTACCTATATTACAATGTAAGTGCAAATAAACATTGGAGGTAATAAACTATGCGTCTTTTAAATTATAAAAAAAAAGATAGAAACATTGTTAAAAAAGAAGCGTTTAACTTATAAACTAACACTAGTGCGGATACTTATTATTTCCGTTTATAAGGTAGAAATACTTTCTGTTTTATTATAGTATTTAAATAATAAAGTATGGTATAATAACTTTGAGCAATAGTGTTTGGAGTTAATCCTACTTTAGCGAGTCGTTAAAGAATCAAAATTAGATGAAATATTAAATGGTAATATTACGAGGGACTTTCCTACACGAGGTGTAGCCGCTTCATTGCATTCCGCTTTAAGTCCATCTTCATATTACAATATCATTAAGTATTGCTCTTCCAGGAGGTAATAAATATGTGGAAATATATTGATAAAGAAAAATCCAAAGAATTTTTATTATCTCTTGGGTTATTAAAAGATAATATAAGTGATAAAGATAAAATAATTAAATTATATTCTATAAGTAACAACGTAGAAAAGAACTATAAAATATTTAAAATAAAGAAAAGAAATGGTAAGTATAGAACTATATACGAACCTAATTATACTTTAAAAGAAATACAAAAAAATATTTTAAATAATATATTAAATAATAAAAAAATATCTATTTATGCTAAAGCATATCATAAAGGTATAGGACTAATTGATAATGCAAAAGAACATGTTAATAAAAAGTTAATACTTAAATTAGATATAAAAGACTTCTTTGAAAATATTAGTTTTATTGATGTATATAATAGTTGCTTTGAAATAGAATATTTTCCTAAAGAAATAGGTATTCTTTTAACTCATTTATGTACTTATAAAGAACATCTTCCACAAGGAGCTCCAACTTCATCATATATTTCAAATCTTGTACTAAAAGAATTCGATGAGTACATCGGAGAAATCTGTAAAGAAGAAAATATATCATATACTAGATATTCTGACGATATGACATTTAGTGGAGACTTTAATCCATCAAAAATTATAGCTATTGTTAAGAAAGAATTAAGAAAATATAATTTAGAACTTAACAATGAAAAGATACATGTAATTAGAAATTATAAATGTCAAAAAGTAACAGGGTTAGTTGTAAACAATAAAGTACAAACACCAATAAACTATAGAAAAAGTATTAGAAAAGAAATATTTTATATAAAAAAATATGGACTAGATTCACACCTAGAATATAATAATATTAAAGATAGTAATAAATATTTAAATGAACTTTACGGAAGAATATTATTTGTTTTACAAATAAATAATACAAATGAGTTTAATGAATATAAAGAATTTATTTTAAAATTAAAATCACATAATTAAATGTGATTTCTTTTTTTAAGTTTAAGTATTCCAGTAAAAGTTCCTTTAATTGGTTTACCATCAAGTTCACCATCTAAATAGAAAACACCACCATATGTTTCAGCAAAAGGATTGCTATTTAATTTGAAAGCTGATATTTCTTCTTCACATACATGGCTAAAGTAAATTAAAATGTGTTATAACATATTGAAATAAAAGAGTAGAAAATCTATATTTTTAATAAAAATGTAATTTTATAGTTGACAGGCAGAGATTCTTCTAGTATAATGAATTATGCAATTCAAGAAAGCGAATACTTTCTAAAATATGCAGGTGTAGTTTAATGGTAGAACTTCAGCCTTCCAAGCTGCTAACGTGGGTT
>JAEDNL010000017.1 GCA_016302505.1 Bacilli bacterium | reverse complement strand
AAATAAAGAAATTGATGAAATTGAGATGATGGATGGGATGATGGGAGATTGGATTTATGAGTGGTAATGTTTATTTTAATGGAAAAAGATTTGGAAAAGTAAATTTAGAAGATTATAAATTTTCAGAAGGAATGTTTTTTAAAAAAGAAGAAATAGAAACATTAAAATTTGCAATAAGACATTTTCATAATTATTATATTTGTTCAAATATTTATTGTGAAAGAAGAGACAAATTGGAAAAAATAATGGATAAACTTGATATGAAATATTAAAGTAATTTTATAAATATTAAAAAACATTTTTGTAATTTAAAAATGAAAATCAAAAATGAAAATTAAGAAAGGAAAATGAAAATCAAAAATGAAAAATAAGATTTTAATTTTATGTGGAAAAAGTGGTAGTGGAAAAGATTTTATTCAAAGACAATTGATAAAAAATGAAAATTTTAAACAAATTATATCTTGGACTTCAAGACCCAAAAGAGAAAATGAAACAGAAGGTGTAGAATATCATTTTTGTTCAAAAAGAGAATTTGAATATATGATTAAACAAAATAAACTAATTGAATATAGAAGTTACAATACTTTACTAAATGGAAAAGAAGATACTTGGTATTATGGAATTTTAAAAGAGGATTTAGATTTAGAAAATGAAAGATATGTTGTTATTTTAGATTTAAATGGAGCAAAATCATTTTATGATTATTATGGAAAAGAAAACTGTTATTGTGTTTATATAGAAGCAATGAATGAAGTAAGAACTGAAAGAGCAAAAAAACGTGGTTCATTCGATGAAACAGAATGGAATAGAAGATTAAAAGCAGATGAAGAAGATTTTGAAATCCATAAGGTCGCAGAAATTTCAGATAGAATATTTATTAATAATTCAAATTCAAATGAAGAAAAGATATTAAAGGGAGTATTATATGGTTATTGACAATATTGAAAAATTTATTTACGAAAATAATATTAAAATGATTTATTTAGATTGGGATGGTGTTATCACACATTCTGTAAAAGCAATTGTGGATATTTTAAATAAGAAACACAATATAAATATTAACCCACAAGACATTGTTTCTTGGAATTTTAAAGAAGCAGACCCAACATTAACAGACGAAGAAATGGAATTGTTGTTTACAACAAAAGAGTTTTTCTTTGAATTAGAGTATATTGATGGTGTAATTGATTTTATGAAACGTCACAGAAATAATATAATTATCGTGACAAAAGCAAAAACTGAAAATTATCTTGGAAAAATTCATATGTTAAAAAGAATTGGATTAGATGACATTCCAATTATTCCAATTCCTTTAAATATGAGTAAAAGTATTATTAATATGTATTATCATAATTTAGACAATTATCTTGATTATTCTTTGTTTATTGATGATAGTACAAATAATTTATTAGAATCGAGTGCACCATTTAAAATTCAATTTAGAGAATATAATGATGACAAAGAAAGAGAATGGCAAAAAGATTGGAATGGTTATGTTATGTATAAATGGATTTGACATTTATATTGAATTGTGATATAATAATATTATGAAATACGAAAACATAAAAAGGAGAATTAAAAATGAAAATTGAAATTAAAGAAAAAGATAATAAAATTAATTATAAAATTTTAGCAAGTGGAACTTTAGTTAAATTTGGAAATAAAGATGGAAATATTTATGGATATGGGATTTATTTAACAGGTTATAATTTTGCTAATCCCATTATTTATGATTTATTAGATAAATGCTATTATTCAGATGTTTGGTCATATGATATTGTTGAAGTTTTTGATAATGCTAAAATGACAATAGAAGTTGGTGAGGAATAATTATATGCAATTTGAATATTATGTTTTAAATTATAATTGGAATAAAAAATGCGTAGAACATTTTAATGTATTTAGAAATATTAATGTTCAAGAACGAACAGAAAAAGAAATTAAAAAATATTTAAGAAATCCAAAGAAATACAAACGAGAAAGTTATCATAAAGAAACTTTATATGGTTTTAAAGCATTATGTGAAGAAATTCGTAGTATTATCATGTGTCAAGAATGGTCAAGACGAGAATATGAGATTTCAGTTTCAGATGCTTTTGTTTTAGAAGTTGAAGATATTTATAATAGTATTGATAGTTTTCGTTCTTTGGAAGATTTAAAAGAAGAGTTAGAGAAACAAGTAAAAAGAAATCCAAAACTTGAAAAATGGGATTGTTATAAACAATGCGAGCCAAATATTGAAATGATTACAAGGGAATGTATTTGGCAATATAAGAAACAGTTAAAAAATAATAATTAAAACCATTATAATAATGGTAAAAACGATATAAAAAACCATTATAATAATGGTTTTACTAAAGGAGAATAAAAAATGAGAGTAATTTATAATCCAAAAATGAATAAAGAAGAGGTACGAACATATAAAGTAAAATGTGATTGTGGTGCAGAATTAGAAGTCGGACAAGAAGATATTAAAATTGGTACTTATGGTATGGGTTATGTTATGTGTCCTTGTTGTCAAAATGAATATTATGATGAAGAATGGGCAGATATGCTTATATTGGATAAGTATAATTTAGAATATCCAACACATTATGAAGATTTTTCAGATGACATTGATGTTGAAAACGAAAAAATTAATGCCATGGTAAAATATTGTATTGAAAAATTAGAAAAAGATAAAGAAGAGTTTGTTTCTTTTCGTATGTGTAGAAATACAGCAATATTCGTATTTAGATTTGAAGATGATAATGAATATAATGTATATGTTTGTAAAAATTATCAAGAAACATTTATACCAATTAAATAAGGAGATGTAATTATGGAATTGGAATTTGATAATGTAAAATATATTGGAGAAAATACAAATAGTGGATTGACAAAAGGAAACTTTTATGATATAATAGTTAAAAAGCCAAAAAAGTCGTATACATATCAAATTTTTACATATATAAACGAAGAAAAACAAATTATGGAAGTTTACTCAAGTAAAAATTCTATTGAAAAAAATTGGAAAATAGACTTGACAAATGAATTTTAATATGATATAATTAATTAGTCAAATATGACATTTTAATCAAAAAAAAACATCATAATAAGTCAAAATTGCCTTATTAGCTATAAGGAGAAAAGGAGAAAAAATAAATGAGAGTTACAAAAATTATTAGAGAATATATCGAATCAGAAGTGAATAAAAAATATAAAGAAAAACTGAATAGTATTCCAAATGAATATAAAGAAGATTACAATAAAATGATTAAAGAAATTGAAAAAGAAGTCGAAAACTGTAGTATTAAGGTTAAAGAAATTGCAAAAAAATATGATATGCTAAAAGAAGGGGCAAACGACATTGTTTCTTATAGTACATATTATTTAGGTAATTATGACAGATGGAATGATAGACAAAATTTAGAAAGAAAATTAAAACAAGAAAGAGATGGCAAAGTGGCAGAAATTGTTTTAAGTCTTGAACTTGGAGATACGAATAAAAAAGAACTTACAGAAATTTTAAAAAATGTTAAGTTTTAGTATTGACAAATGATTAGTATTATGATATAATACATAATATAAAAAGTTCACTTGTGACTTACAACGCAAGTAGGGTCTAGCATATGCCCTAGAATATCATATTAACGATATATGCTATATACAAGCACCTTGTCCTCGACGGTTTTGAGGGATGGTCTTATAAACCATTACACGGAGTTCGACTCTCCGAGGGTGTATTTTATCGGAAAATATTTGTAAAAAATATGATAAGAAAAAAAAGGAAAGGAATAAGATATGATTATAAAAATTATTGATGATTATGAAGTATATGTAGATAATAATAATGACCATGAAGCAAGACTAGATATTCATAAAGTTAATATCGTAAAAGATAAAGACGGAAACGAAAAGGAAGTAAAACAATATAAATCAATTGGTCATTATAAAGATGTTAGATGTGCTTGCAAAGGTATCTATTTTGATATGTGTAAAAAAGAAGCAGAAACAAAAGAAAGCATTGAATTAAAAGAATGGATTAAAATTCAAAATACAATGTTGAAAAGAATTGAGGATGCTATGAAAGGAATTAATGTAGATTTATGATTATTAAAACAAATAGTGGAAACGAAATTCAAACAATCACCAACGTTAAAGTTTATGGATTAGAAGATAGTGTAAAAGCGTCTAAATATCCTATGGCTATTGATACAGATAAATGTACAAATGAAATTGTTGAAAGAACTTTGTCACTAGGTTCATCTCCTATTGGTAGTGGTCATTCAAATTTCTTAAAAGGAATTATCGTACAATTTGATTTAACATTTACACCAAAAATGAGTGTAGAATTAGAAAGATACCATTTTATTGATTTTGTATCTAGTCAGTCTACAATGCATAAAATTACTAAGTTCGATTTAGACAGTGCATATATAGAATATGTTGATAGAGTTATGGTTAATAGAATGAAAGGTCTTATTGAAAGATATAATGATATGACTAAAGAACAACAAAATTCAGAAGAAGGCAAAAAATTATATTTGAAAATTTTATATTCAAATCCTTGTGGTATGTTTTTAACAGCAAGAATGACAACAAATTATCAACAATTAGTAACAATATATCATCAACGTAGACATCATCGTTTACCAGAATGGCAAGTATTTTGTGATTGGATTGAAACTTTACCACATTTTAAAGAATTATGCTTGACAAACAAATAAAAATATATTATAATAAGAAAGGAAAATAAACATGGAATTAAATGTTGGAACGATAATGTATTTAGAAGATATTATTGCTTTAAAAGAAAATAGACTTAACGGTTTAAAGTCAAATGGTAAAAATATTGATTCAAATGGTGTTATTAAAAAACTAGAAAGAGAATTAAGAAATTTAAAAAAGAATATTGACAAATAATTAAATATATGATATAATACAAATATAAAAGTTGAGAGTTTTATCAAGTTTTTAAATTTTGATTACCTCCTTTGCTCTTAAAGAGCACTTAATCTTAAATAATTAAGTGCTCGATAAAACTCTCAACTATAAGAAGGAGAAGTATTATGGAAGATATGGAATTAAAGTTGTTAAAAATGGAAATTGATTCATTAAAAGAAAAATTAAAAAAAATTAATTTAGAAAAAGAAAGATTAGATAACAAAATAAAAATTATTGAAGAAAAGTTAAACTTATTATACGATGATGATTTAAAATAATAGAAAGGTAGGATTTACAATGAGAACAAGAACAGACGATAAAGAACTTACTTATGATGAATTAGAAATGATTGAAACTCAAATTGAAGAGTTAAAAGAAAAAAAGAAAAAGATTGAAGAAGAAAGAAGATTGATTAAAGAAAAGGAAAAAGAAAAAAGATGGAAAGAAGTCGAAAACGCATATAATAATTGGACAGAGTTATTATCAAAATATGAAGAAGATTATTCTGATTGCGAAAATGATTGCGAAAATTTTATTAAATTTTTTTATTAAAAATATTTGACAAAATTATAATTTAATGATATAATACATTTAAGAAAGACAGTGAATTGCATGGGGTGAGATGCCCATGAGTACATACAATAACTTTTTTTAATCTCGAAAGAGTTAGAATAAATAAAAAAATAATTTAATTTAAAAAAGGAGAATTTTAAAATGAGTGATGTAAAAACAAGTATTAACAAGGTTCAAGTGGTTGGTACTCTTTTAGAGATGAACTTAATGGAAGAAACAAAGGAAGTAACTTTAAAGGGAGCAAATGGAGTTGAAAAAAAAGTAACTTGTCGTTCTATCGGCAAGAAGGAATTTAAGAATCCTACTTTCTTGGTTGAAGTTGAAAAGAAAGATGAAGATGGAAATGTAGTTTCTACAAGTAATGTTGGTATTGACTTTTATTCTATCGCAGAAAAGAAGTTAGATGAACATGGAAATATCGTTGATAATCCAAGATTTAAAAGCATGGAAACTGTATTTGAAACATATTTACCAAAAGTAAATTGTAAATCAGATGAAAAACCTACAAGAGTTAAAATTGATGGTTCTTTAAGAGAGAACGGTTATGTTGATAAAAATACTTATGAATGGAAATCATTCTCTGTTGTAAATGGCTTTAGTATTACAAGTAGTTCAGTACCAGAAGAAGACATTGCAGATTGTGAAATTAGTGGTATTATTAGAACAATCATTCCAGAAACTAAAGGCGAAAATGCAGAAGAAACTGGCAGACTTAAAGTAGAACTTTGGTCGTTTGACGGTCTTGGTGCTATCACACCTACAACATTAATTGTTGAAGAAGATTTAGCAGATGCTTTCCAAGACTATTATGAAAGTGGTCAGTCTGTAAAAGTATATTATGAAATTCTTTCTAAACAAATTGGTGCAAAGAAAGTAACAACTGGTGGTTTTGGTCGTAGAGAGTCAAAAGCCGTTAGTGGATATACTGTAACAGAGTATTCTGTATTCCGTGGTGACGACCCATTTGAAGAAGAGAATGAATATTTTATTACAACTGAAAAAGTTAAAGAAGCAATGGATGAAAGAGAAATTATGATTGCTAATAAAATTAAAGATGCAAAAGAAAATAAAGGTGCAAATTCTACACCAAAGCCATCTCCAAAAGGTGCAAGTGCTAGTGCAAAAGCAAATCCATTTGGTGGAGAATCTAGTGTAAAGAAAAGTCCATTCTAATTAAAAATATAACATATAAATAAAAGTAGGGGTACACTTATTGTGTACCTTTACTTAACAAAAGAAAGGAATTATAATTATGGCTTTTAATTTTGAAGATTTAGTAAAAGAAGAAGTTACATTTGATAGTGGTATGCAAGGTAAAAAGTTAATGGTTTATGGTGTTAATGATACTGGAAAGACAAAACAATTAACAAAATTAGATAGACCATTTTTAATTATGACAGAAAGCGGTGGTTCAGCCGTAAATTGTCCAAAAGTTCCTTGCGATGATTGGAGAACATTTAAAGAAATTATTGACGATATGACAAATAAAAAGAACTTTGAAAAAAGATTTGAAGTTTGTCGTACAATTATTATTGATACAGCAGAAAATCTTGTAAACGAATCTGAAAGAAGTGTTTGTGCTCAATTTGGTGTTCGTGATTTATCAGAAATTCAAGGTAGACAAAATGGATATAAAATTGCAAGAACAGATTTTGAAATGCAAATCAATAGATTAACTTCAAAAGGATATTGTGTAGTATTTATTGCACACGAAGAAAAAGTTGAAATGCAAGACGAAATTAGTGGCGAAACATATATGTTCGTTCAACCTAAAGGAACGTCGAATGAAAAATCTTCTATGCGTATGTTAAGAGATTTGTGTGATTATTGTATTTATTTAAGACCAAATGGAATTGATAAAGAAACATATGAAACAATTCCTAGCACAGCGATTTGTCGTAGAACAAAAAATGTATTTGCTCGTTCAAGATTTAATATTCAAACATTTATTGAACCTTTTACAGCAGATGGATTAATTGAAGCTGTAGAAAAATCTGTTATTAAATCAGCAGAAGAAGAAAATGTTGCTATTTCTAAATATACAAACAAAAAGAAATCATACACAAAAGAGGATTATTTTGATATTATTAAACCATATGTTGAAAGATTATTTGAAGTTTGTGGTGATGAAGTTGTAAATATTATCGAAGCACAATTAGGAGAAAATCGTAAAGTTACAGATGCTACAGATGATGAATTGGTTGCATTAGATAATATTTATAATAATCTTGTAACGAAAGCAACATTGTTAGGTATTGAATTATAATGACAACTATATACATTATTTAATTTTGTATATAGATTGAAACTTTCCCACCATTTCTTTAAGTTATGGTGGGATTGATTTAAGGAGGATTAAAATGAAAGATTTAATTGATACAGTAGAGTTGATGTTAAGTAATGACTATAAAGAAAGATTTATTAGCGAATATTATCAAACAGAAATTAGATATAATAAACTACACGAAATGATTGTTAGATATGAAGCAAATACTTTGGATTTTGAACCAAAATGTTCTATTGATATTTTAAAAAAACAAGCATCGTATATGGGAGATTATCTATATATGTTAGAAGTTAGAGCAGAAATTGAAGGTATTGAATTATGAGAGATATAAATAGAATTGAAACATTTATAAAATAATTAACAAATATTTGGAAAGAGTAATGTCTAGATTGTAGATTTGGTCAATTTATCATAAATGTTTTAGGATAGATTCAGTCAGAAAAAGAAATAGATATATTTTTTATCGAAGAAGATAAAATATTAGAATATATTAAAGAATATTTTGACCTATAAGGCTTTTAAAAACCCTTTAACCTATTAGGCAATAAAGTCTAGGTTAAAGGGTTTTAACAGTTTATATAAAGCGATTACAGTATTATAGGGGGTATATAATAATGCCAAAGTGTAAAAATTGTGGTAAAGAAATAGATAAAGATATTGCATACAAAGTTGGAAAGGCAAGCTATTATTGTAATGAAAGATGCTATAATAATAAATTAGAAAAGCAAAATACAAACAAAAGAATATATAAACCTAAAGAAAATACAGATAGAAGAGATTTAACAGATTATATTCAAAAAATATATTTAGAAAATGGATATGATAAATCAGAAATAAATTGGACAATGATTTGTTCTCAAATTAAAAATATATTGCAAGATTATAATAAATGGACTTATGTAACATTACAATATATCTTATATTATATGTATGAAATACTAGAAATAAATTTATTTGCAGAAGAAAGCAAAGGTAGTATATTAACATTAATTCCATTTTATGGACAAGAAGCAGAACAATATTATCATCAAAATTGTGAAATAGAAAATTCAATAAAAAATTTTGATTTTAACGATAATATTATAAAAATAAAAAAGAAGACACAAAAAAAGAAATATAAAGAAATAGACTTGACAAATATATAATTGTATGATATAATTTATCCTAGAAAGGAGATATATGTTATGAAAATAGAAACATTATATAATATTGGAGATACAGTATATGTTTGTGAGTGGAATAATTTAATAAGAAAATATATTTATACAGAACAAAAAATAAAAGAAATAAATATAAGAGTTTATGATAATGAAAAACTATATATTTCTTATGGTGATTCTTATGGTAATAGATTACATAGTTCTCAAATATTTAAAACAGAAGAATTAGCAAAACAAGAGGTAGAAAGATTAAATATTGATATGGAGGTATATCCATGATTTATTCGTCAAGTATTGCAGATAGATTATTGGCTTGTTATTTACAAGAACCTAGTTTGTTATTAAATTCAAAATACCCATTAGATAAAGATGAGTTTATAATTCAATTTCAAAAAATTTTATATGTTGTTATTTATAATCTTGCCGTTAATGGTTGTAAATCAATTAGTATTATGGATATTGAAGAATGGTTAAAACCATATACGGCACAATATAATGTTTATAAAGAAAATAATGGAGATGAATATATTTCAACAGTTATAGAATTAGTTGATTATGAAAATTTTGAATCTTATTATAAACACTTTAGAAAATTTAGTTGTTTAAGAGAATATAAAGAAAATGGATTTGATATTAAAAAATTTTGGGATGAAGAAAAAACAGAAGAAAGTCAAATTGAAAATTTAAACAATTATGAAATAGAAGATATTATAAACCATTTTGAAGGTTTACAAATTGAAATAAAAAGAAAATTTAATATTAAAAATGTAAACGAAGAGTATGTTGCTGGTAGCGATTTTGCAGAAACAAAAGAGAGATTTAAAGAATCTCCGTTAATTGGTAATAGTTTTCAATCATTATTTTTAAATGGTATATTCAGAGGGATGTACGGATTTATTCTTCGTGGTGCTAAAAGTGGTGGTGGAAAAAGTATTTTATCAATGGGAGATTTATGTAAGTCTACAATAAAAGAATATTATGACTTTGAAATTGGAGATTTTGTAAAAAATAAATCAAGAAAGGGTAGTGGTTTATTCATAAATACAGAATTAGATTTAAGAAATGAATTAGACCCAATGATTATTGCTTGGATTAGTGGTGTTCCTAGAAGTCATATTATTGATGGAAGTTATATTGAAAACGAAGAAGAAAGGGTTGATAGGGCAACAAAAATACTTTTGGATAGTGAGTTATATATTGTCGACGACCCATCCTTTACAACAAAAAGTTTGGTTGAAACAATTAAAGATTATGTGCTAAATAAAGATGTAAAAACAGTATGTTATGATTATATTTCAAATAATGGATATGTAGCCAAAGAGATTTCTAGTGAAACAAAAGTTCCACAAAGAGAAGATATGGTATTATTAACATTGACAGATAGACTAAAACAAGTTCAAAGAGAATTAGATATTAGTCTTATATCTGCTGTTCAAACAAATGGACAAGAAGATAATATGGAATTTCCAAATGAAAGTTGTTTAGCTGGTGGAAAATCACAAGTTAGAAAAACAGATGGAACTATGATTATGCTAATTCCAACAAAAAAAGAATTATCTCAAACAGAGTTATTAGTTGCAAAATGGAATAACAAATATAATAAAGATAATTTTGGTAATACTATTGTGCCAAATAATGTAATTCATATTATTAAAGGTCGTGGTAGTAAATATCCAAAAAATATAAAAGTTTTTCAATATATTGATTTGTCAACAGCAAGAACATATGATATGTTTTGTACTGATAAATATAATAATCCGATTGATGTTGATAAAATTTCTATTGAATATGATGAATAAATAAAAAGGACTTGACAACAAGTCCTTTTTATGTTATAATACATACATAAAGCAAAAAGGAGATTATATATGAAATTAAATGAATTATATGAAAATGCAAATTATACAGACGATTATGGAATGATGTTTAATTGTGATATTATGGATTTATTAAAAAACATTGAAAATGAAAGTATTGATTTAATTGTTACAGACCCACCATATAAAGTAACTTCAAGAGGATGTAGTGGTACTATGGGTGGATATTGGAAAACAGATATTGCAAAAAGTGGAAAAATTTTTAAAAACAATTCAATTTCTTGTAAAGATTATTTGGAAGATTTTTATAGAGTTTTAAAAGATAAAAGCATTTTGTATATTATGTGCAACAATACAAATTTACAAGAAATGATTAATGAAGGAACTAGAGTTGGTTTTAATTTTGTAAAATGTCTTATTTGGGAAAAGGGAAATAAAATATGTGGAAGATATTATATGAATTGTTTTGAATATATTTTATTATTCAGAAAAGGTGGGGATAGACCAATTAATAATTGTGGCACACCAGATATTTTAAAATATCCAATCAAAAAATTAAAAGGGAAAGATGGTAAAAATCTTCACGACACAGAAAAGCCAATCGAACTGATGAAAGTTTTAATTGAAAACTCTAGTAATGAAAATGACGTTGTTTTAGAACCATTTATGGGAATTGGTGCTACTTGTATTGCTTCTAAAGAATTAAATAGAAGATATATTGGTTGCGAAATAGACGAAAAGTATTTTAATGTTTGTATTGAAAGGATTAAATAATGGTTTATCAAGGAAGTAAAAATAGAATATCAAAATATCTTTTACCAATTATTCACAAATACATTGAAGAAAATAATATTAATACATATATTGAATTATTTTGTGGTGGTTGTAATCTTATAGATAAAGTAAAATGTAAAAACAAAATTGCTTGTGATTATAACGAAGATTTAATTGCATTGTTGAAATATGCAAAATACGATACAGAACTTTCTATTGCCCCATCAGATTGTTCTTTTGAACATTATAAAGAGGTTAGAGAAGATAGAGAACATAAGATGTACTCACAAGAATATCGTGCTTTAATTGGATATATGGCTAGTTATGGTGGAAGATATTTTGATGGTGGATATGGTAGAGATAAAAAGGGTGGAAGAACTATATATAAAGAAAGACTTGAAAATTTTAAAAAACAAGCACCTTTATTTAAAGATATAGATTTTTATTGTGGTGATTATAAAAAAATAAATATTGATAGGTTTAAGAATTGTTTATTTTATCTTGACCCACCATACAAAGATACAAAACAATATTCCAAAAATGTTATTGATTATGATGAATTTTATAATTTTTGTGAAAAATTGGCAGAAAATAACATTGTTTTAATTAGTGAATATAATATGCCAATTGATAGATTTGAATGTATTTGGAGTAAAGATGTAAAATGTTTACAAAAATCAGATAGAAAAGTTGGAGAAGATAGAACAGAAAAATTATTTATTTGTAAAGGAAAATAAATTATGCAAAATATTGAATTATATCAAGGTGATTGCTTAGAAGAAATGAAGAAAATTGCAGACAAAAGTATTGATATGATTTTATGTGATTTACCCTATGGAACAACGGCTTGTAGGTGGGATATAGTAATACCATTTGATAAATTATGGAAACAATATGAAAGAATTATAAAAAAAAATGGCTGTATTTTGTTGTTTGGAGCAGAACCATTTAGTAGTGAATTAAGATTAAGTAATAAAAAATTATATAAATATGATTTATATTGGCAAAAAGAAAAACCAACAAATGTATTCACAATAAAAAAACAATTTGGTAGGGTTATAGAAACAATTAGTGTGTTTTATAAAAAACAACCAACATATAATCCACAAATGGAAATTAGAAAAAATGTTACAAATCCACACCCAATGAAAGGTGACTTAAATATAGACGAAACAAATGTAATAAGTGGTGTTTATAAACATTCAAATGATTATAACCCAAATTTAGTATATCCAATAAATGTTTTAAAGTTTAATCGTGATGGAAAAAAGGGAAATAAAGCATTACACCCAACACAAAAACCATTAGCATTAATTGAATATTTAATTAAAACATATTCAAATGAAAATGATTTAATATTGGATAATTGTATGGGAAGTGGAACTACTGGGGTTGCTTGTAAGAGATTGAATAGAAATTTTATAGGTATAGAAAAAGATGAGAAATATTTCAAAATAGCAAAGGAGAGAATTGAAAATTATTAAAAAGGTGTTGACAAACACCTTTTTTTATGTTATAATAACATTATCAAATGAAAAGGAGATTATCATTATGTATAGTTATAAATTATATCAAATGCCAATGAGCAATATTTCAAAGTTTAGAAGTTTTGATAAAACAAAAGAAAATATTAAATTATCGGATTATGTTTTAGTTTATTGTGGAAAATTAGAATATAATGAAGAAGATTTTTTAGATGAAATTTTTTACATATTAAACATGAAAAGACCTAAAGACTTTTATGGACATTCAATGTCCGTTTCTGATGTTTTATGTGTATATGACGAAGAAACAAATTATGAATATGGATATTATTACTGTGATGATTTAGGTTGGGTTAAGTTAAGCAAAGAAAGATTTTTAAAATAGGAGGAATTATTATGAAGTGTCCATTTCAAACAATAAGAACAGAAACTAAAATTGGATTGTTTAAAAAGCAGACAGAAGAAAATTTTGCAAATTGTCTATATGTAGACTGTCCTTATTACAATTTTGATAAAGACGGAAATAAAAAATGTAAAAAAATTATTGAAAGAGAAAACTTTATCAAGTATTTTGGGGGAAAGAAATAATGAATATCAGAAGTAAATATAATGTTGGCGATACTGTATTTATTGTTCAATATAATAATTTTATTGGAACATACACTTGTTTTAATTATAACATTAAGTATATCATATATGATGGTTCAGATATTTTTTATGGTTTTGTTTATGGAATTGAAGCAATGGAAAATACAGTATTTGATGATAAATTAACGGCACAAAGAATGTGCGATTTTTTAAATAGTCAATTAGATTGGAGTGAATAAATATGATTGAAACTTTTGAAGACATGATAGAACTAATGCACACCTATTGGTGTAAAGATGATGAAGTACATAAAGATTTAGATAAATTATTAGAACTTCATAAAAAAGAAATTACAGATATTTGTAAAAATTGTGATAACTATGAATATTATAAAAATGGTTACAAAGATGGACAAAAAGACTTAAAGAAAGAAGCAGAACGGTTAAAGGAGAAATAAATTATGTTAGAAAGAGAGATGAACGACTTGACAAACGAACAATTATGTGATATAATGTGTTCAAATGTTGAATATGACGATAATATTTTTTATGTTTATAATGTAGATAAATATAAAAACTTATGGGAATATAAAGGAATTGAAAAAGAAGATGTTTATATTGTAACATATGATAGAGAAGTTTTTAAATTAGAGGAAGTTGAAACATACGATTGGTTTGATTGGAGCGAAGTGCTAGAACAGTTTTGCCTAATGGAAATCAATACATTAGAAGAATTGTTAGATATGATGAATAATTTTGAGGAAAGTATTATTATTGAAAAACCTTGGGAGTTTGATATTTATAATAACTTAAAAAGAATTAAAATTTATGATGGATGTGAATAAATAATGACAGAAGAAGAATATAAAGCACTTAATTTTTTTATAAATGATTTATTATATGAAAAAATGACAATTGATGATTACTATTATATCATGGAAAAACTTGGTGCTAGAAGAAGATTAAATAGGTTTTCTGCTATTTGTCACGAAGTTGATAGTACAAAATACAATTTATCATTTGACGAAAAAAGCAGATGCTTTTATTGTTTTTCTGAATGTAACTGTTCTTATTCTTTATTAAGTTTAATAAAAAAAAGAAGAGAATTATTGAATGAAAATTCTAAAACAATCCCTAGTCTTAAATGGTTGTGTGGGGAATTAAATATTGAATTTAATTTCAAAGAAGAAGCACAAAAATCAAATACAGATAGATATAATTGGAAAGTAAATCTTAATAAATATTTAAAAGGAAATCGGCAAGAAAAGATTTTGCCGAAATACGATAAAAAAGTTCTTGAATATTTTCCAAAGATTTATCACGAAGATTGGTTAGATTATGGAATATCAGAAGAAACAATGGATAAATACAACATTAGATATTATCCATACAAAAATCAAATTGTAATTCCTTGTTATGACCACAATGGAAATATGTGTGGAATTAGAATTAGAAATATGAATAAGGAATTATTAGAAACAACAGATATTCCAAAATATATGCCATTAAAAATGTTAGACGGAATGGAATATAAGTTTCCTACAAATTTATGTTTTTATGGCGAAAACTTTAATAGTCAAATTATTAAAAAGAAAAAACAAGTATTTCTCACAGAAGCAGAAAAGTCAGTAATGAAAGCAGATACTTGGTTTCCAAATGATAATACATTTTTAGCACTATATGGTTCTGCAATAGGACAAGAACAAATCAAATATCTTTTAGAACTTGGTGTTGAAACAATTATAATCGGATTAGACTCTGATTTCAAAGAAATAAAATATTCTGATAATGGTAATGAAAGAACAGAATATGAAAAGTTTGAAGAAAAGGTTTTAAAAATGTATAAACAACTTAAACCATACTTCTCAAATATTTATGTATTTTATAACAATTTAGGATTTGAAGATTGTTATAAATTTAGTCCTACTGATTATACAAGAGAACAATTTGATATGTTATGGGAAAGTAAAGAAAGGATTGATTTAGAATATGAAAACGCATAGATGTAACCAATTATTAGAATCAAACAAAAATCATAATAATGGTTTTAAAGTTTCTATTCGTTATGGTTATCGTTGGGATATTATAAAAAACAATGATAAAGATATTGGTTGGTGGTTAAGATATTTAGAATATGATAGTTAATGGGATTGTGAATATATGTCAACAGTTAAAAAGATTAATTATTGTCCGTTTTGTGGAGAAAGGTTGGTGTAATTATGAAAGCATATCGAATTTATCATATTGAAGAAGAATATGTTCCATCTGATTATATAGATGAAGACGGATATATAGATGACTATTATGATGATTGGATTTATCACGACATTACAGATAAATATGTAGATTGTATTGAAAAGTATGAAAATTTTTGTGAAACAAAAAGAGAAGAAGATGATTGGACTGAATATTTATATGAAGAAATTATTATAGACTAAAGGAGTTTTTATGGAAGGTATTTGGTTATTACAAGGAGATTGTTTAGAATTAATGAAAGATATAAAAGATGGTGCTATTGATTGCATTATTTGTGATTTACCATATGGAACTACAGCGTGTAAATGGGATGTGATAATACCATTTGATAAATTATGGGAACAATATGAAAGAATTATAAAAGATAATGGAGCAATAGTTTTATTTGGTGCAGAACCATTTAGTAGTATGTTAAGAATGAGCAATCTTAAAATGTATAAATATGATTGGGTTTGGTGTAAATCAAGAGCATTAGGATTTACAAATGCAAAAAACAAACCAATGAATAAACATGAATTAATTTCAGTATTTTCAAAAGGAACTTGCGCAAATGGTTCAAAAAATAAAATGATTTATAATCCACAAGGATTGATTCCATATGGAAAAGAAGTTAGTGGAATTAAAGATTGTAAAGCAGACAGAGAAGATGGTGGACATAAATTTGCTAGAAAAAGCCATAAAGAACATTACGTTCAAGAATATACAAATTATCCAACACAACTTCTTGAATTTTCAAATGAAGGAAAAACTGTACATCCGACACAAAAACCAGTTGCATTATTAGAATATTTGATTAAAACGTATACAAATGAAGGAGATATAGTTTTAGATAATACAATGGGGAGTGGGTCAACTGGAGTTGCTTGCGTAAATACAAACAGAATGTTTGTTGGTATGGAAAAAGATGAAAAATATTTTAATATCGCAAAAGAAAGGATTGAAAATTATTAAATGGGGGTTGACAAACCCCTATTTTTATGTTATAATGTATTTATCAAGAAAAAGATTAAATAGTTGCTTTATTAGAAGGATAATACAGATATATGAATATTAAAGAATTATATGATAAAAACGAACAAATAAATATTGAAACATACTTATCTAAATGTGGTGTAAAAGATATTGAAGAATATCTTAATCCAAGTGGAAAATATTTAGATGATTGTATGTTATATAATAATATTCGTGATGGTGTTCAAGAAATTAAATATCATTGTTTAACTGAAAACAATAAGATATTTATTATACAAGATGGCGATTGTGATGGTGTATGTTGTACTGTTATGTTATATCAGTATTTAAGAGCATTAAAAGAAGATTTGGACATTTCAATTCTTATTCACACAAGCAAACAAAGGGGTCTTGATGATGAAGATATTATGAACAGAATCAGAGAAGAAAAACCAAATTTGGTTATTATTCCAGATGCTGGCACAAACAATAAAATTCAAGCAAAAGAACTTTGTGATTTAGGAATTGGATTATTAGTAATTGACCATCACGATATTGCTACACCTATTGAACATGGTACATTAATTAACAATCAAGACCCCAAATCAAATGTATCTAAAAATGGTAGTGGTGCTTTAGTAACACATAAATTTTTACAAGCATTAGATAAAGAATTTAATTTAGAATGGTCTAGTTGGTTTATTGATTTAGTTGCTTTAAGTTTGATTTCAGATAGTATGGATATGTCTGAAATGGAAAATAGAGAATATTATCATTATGGATTAGAAACAATCGAATGTGTTAATAATGAGTTTTTAAAGCATCTTATTGATTCTTTTATTGGAAATGAGTATACACAAAAAGATTTAAGTTTTAAAGTAATTCCAAAAATTAATAGTATTTGTAGACATAAAAATATTGAATATAAGCAAAGACTTATTATGGCTTTTATTGGTCAAGATAATTTAGATGAAGTATTAGACATTGTATCACAAGCACACAAAGACCAAATTGATACTGTAAATAATATCATTGAACTAAATGTAGATAAAATTGAAAAAATTAAGGACAATAACTTAATTGTATTTGCAAGCGATGATATTCCAAGAAGTTATAGTGGTTTGGTTTGTGCAAAGATTATGAATATCTGCAATAACAAACCAACTATTGTAGGTTCAATTAAAGACGGAGAACTTATTGGTTCTTTAAGAAGTCCTATTCCATTAAGGTCAGATTTGGATAATAATGATTTGGTTGAATGGGCAAGTGGACACGAAGACTCTTGTGGTATTCTTATTAAAGAAAACAATATTGGGTCATTAGTAGATTATTACAATAGTCTTACACTATCATATTCGCCTTGTATTTCAGTTTTAAAGAGTTATACGATAAAGTCTTTGCCTACAAAACTATTTGGTTTATTTGAGCCTTATAATGCGTTGTGGAACGGCAAAGGATTACAAAAACCTATGTTTCATATTTCAAATATAACATTTAATCCTAGTGATGTTCAAATTATGGGTAAAACAAAAAGGGTAATTAAAATTCATTCAAACGGAATTGATTTTATGATTTTTAATTGTCTTAAAGAAGATAAAGAGAAACTTGGGTTAGGTTATTATGAAGATGGTTGTTTTATTTCAAGTCCTAAAAAAGAAAAAATGCAATTAGAATGTGTTGGGGAACTTGGAATAAATGAATGGAATGGAAATAAAAAATTACAAGTAATTATTGATAAATATGAAGTAATATGTTATAATAAAAAGAGTAAAAAAGATATTTTTTAAAGGAGTATACTATGAAGAGAAAAATGGACTTTACATTGATGGAAGACGATTATAGAAAAGTAATTTTTAGATTTTATCCTAGACAAACATTTGTCCATGGATTTGAAATTGATTATTGTCCAAAGACTTGGGAAGAAGTTTATAAGGTGTATTACTCATTTGCAATTATTCAATATCATAAAGATGACAATGGAAATATTGAAACAGAAAGTGCAGATAGATTATTATATATGTATTGCGATGAATGTAGTCAAATCCCAAACTTAAAAGAAATTATTGAACATATTATGAATAATGATGATTACGTTTTTGATTACCCAACAATTGGGCAACCAGCAATAGATTGGAAAATATCAAAAAGAAAAGGTGTTTACGAATGGGAAGATGAAGATAACGAGCCTTATGAATATTATAAATTTGAAATGTTTGATAATTGTTTAAATGTTGGATATAGATTTACTTTAGATAGAAAACAAGTTGAAGAATTTTGTAAATATCTTGACAAAATTAATCAATATGCTTTAGAACATAGTGTACCAATTTAATTATAATATAATAAAATTAATATAGAATAAAAAATAAATATGAAAGGATAAAATAAATATATGCTTAATAGTAAAGGTGAAAGAGAACTTTGTTATGTTATAAGAATTGATGATGTACAACCTATACAAGGTCGTGATAATGTTGAATGTGCTATTGTTGGTGGTTGGACTTGTATGGTTCGCAAAGGTCAATTTAAAAAAGGTTATTTAGGTATCTATTTTGAAATTGATAGTAAATTAGATACAACAAAAGAAGTGTTTAAATTTACAGAAAAGTATGATGGAAAAATTAAAACACAAAAATTTAGCATAAAAGATGAAAACGGAAATAAAGTAGGTCAATTTTGGTCACAAGGTTTACTTATGTCGGCAGAAGATTTTGGTTGGGAGTATGTTCATTCGGCATATGGTGATTATATTAGCACACATAAAGGAGCTGGTTCAGCCATTGAAGAAGGTGACTTTCTTACAAAAGAACTTGGTGTAACTTATGCAGAAGCAGAAGATAATAAAAGAAAATCTTCAAGTAGTGATAAATATAAAAAAATGGCAAGTAGACACCAAAAATTGTTTTCAAATCCAATCATAAAAAAATTTTATAAAAATAAATATGGTAAAATGATTTTGTTTTTATTTCTTGGAAGAAAAACAGATAAAAAATCAAGTTTTCCAAGTTGGGTTGTCAAAACAGACGAAGAAAGAATACAAAACTTGACACATCGTATTTCTGAATTTCAAAAAGAAGAGTTTATTGCTACGGAAAAAATTGATGGTACATCTACTACATTTACAATTAAGGGCAACGACTATAGAGTATGTTCAAGAAATGTTGTTATGACAGAGAAAAAAGATGGTGGTTGGTACGAAAGCAATGTATATACAGAAATGTCTGAAAAATATAATATGAAAGATGTTCTTAAACAATTATTAAAATCAAATAATAATTATGAGTTTGTTACAATTCAAGGAGAAACATATGGGCAAGGTGTTCAAAAACGTGATTATAATATTAAACATCACGATTTGGCTGTATTTAATGTTATATTTGGATATAAAGACAAAAATGTAAAAAGATTAAATCCTATTGAAATGAAAGAACTTATGGATAAATATAATATACCTACTGTACCTATTATTGATTGTCATGTTAATATTCCAAATAATTGTAAAGATATACTTGATATGGCTGGTGGAAAATCTATTATTGACGGTGGTATGAGAGAAGGAATTGTATTTAGAAATTATGATGGCACAAAATCATTTAAGGCTGTAGATAACAATTTTATAACAAAATATCATTAAATAGTATTTATTTTATAATTTATAATATTAAAAGGCATTGACAAAATGCCTTTTTTATGTTATAATTAAGATAAAGAAAGGAGTTTTATTATGTTTATTTTTAAAAAAGATTATGAATATAAAGTATGTGAAGAAGATAATTTTGTTAGTGGAATATATACTTTTAAAAGTGGACATTCATATCCTTGTTATATGAAAAATGGATATTGGTATATTGGGGATAGTGATAAATATAATATTATGTTAATTTTTAGTTATGAAGATTGTATGAAATATATTAAAGGATTTGGAGATTAAAATATTAATAAATATAAAATAAAAAAAGGAGAAAATAGAAGTGTCTTATACATACGATACATTTTATGACCATTATGTAATTAAAAAAGATGGAAAAATATTATATCATATAGATACAGAAGCAGAAGCAAAAAAAGATATATTTTTATTATCTAGTGAAAATATTGACAATGAAGTATCTGTTATATCAAATCAGAAAAACTATACTGTATACCATTTACATACAGAAGATTCTTTGTTGGACTCTTGTACTAATTATAAAGAATATATAGATAAAGCAAAAGAACTTGGAATGAAGTCTATTGCATTTACAGAACACGGAAATATTTTTCATTGGGCAAGTAAATACTTTTATTGTAAAGATAATGGAATTAAATATATTCATGGCATTGAATGTTATTTGACAGAAACATTAGAAGAAAAAATTCGTGACAATTACCATACAATTCTTTTGGCTAAAAATATAGAAGGCTTTAAAGAGATTAATAAACTATACAAATTATCTACACAAGAAGACCACACATATTACAAGCCTAGATTAACATTTAAAGAATTTTTAAATATTAGCGACAATGTAATTAAAATATCTGCTTGTCTACAAAGTCCTTTATGGAAAATGTATAATGATATTTTATCTAAAAGAAAAGAAGACCCAAATCAAGTATATCGTGAAGATTTATTTTGCAAATTATTGGAACATTATGATTATTATGAAATTCAATATCATAATACCGAAGACCAAATTGAATTTAATAAGTTTTTATATGATATGTCAAAAGCATATAATAAACCACTTATTGTTGGTACTGATACACACTCTATAAGCAAATATAAAGCAGAATGTAGAACTGTATTACAATATGGAAAAACAGACGGTGTATGGGGCGATTCTGAAAACGAATGTGATTTAGTATTTAAAACATATAATGAATTAGTGGAAGTTTTTGAAAAACAAAATTCTTTACCAATGGATATTATTTTAGAAGCAATAGAAAATACAAATATTATGGCAAATGATATTGAAGAACTATCCTTTGATTGTAATAATAAATATCCATTTTTATATGGCGAAAAAGACGAAGAAGTTTTTTGGAATGTATTAAAAACAAAATATAAAGAAAAAGTAGAACGTGGAGAAATTGAAGATAATCCAAAATATTGGGAACAAATTAACGAAGAAATGCGTGTATTTAAAAAAATTGATATGATTGGATTTATGTTATTTATGTCTGAAATTGTTTCTTGGGCAAGAGATAACGATATTGCTGTTGGTTTTGCTAGGGGTTCTTGTTTTACCAAAGACGCAATAGTTTTAACTAAAAATGGTTATAAAAATATCAACGAAATAAATATTGGTGATAAGGTTATAGGAGATGATGGAAATTGGCATAATGTAACGGCTACGCAAGAATATAATGTGTGTGAGCCTATGATTGAAATTGAGCATAAAAAACAAGGCTCAATTATTAACAAACATAATTATAAATGCACATATGACCATAAAGTATTAGTTAAAAGAAACAATGAGATTAAATATATTCCTTCTTATGAATTAAAGGTTGGAGACCTTTTATGTAGTCCTAAAATTAAACACAATTGCACCAATACAATTACATTAGATTTAAATGATTACAACATATTTGGTTACGAATACGATAATGAATATATTTATGAAAAGGTATTGACAAATCGACAATATAAATATTCTTCTCATTGGTTTGAAAACAATGGTTATAAAGATATTAACAGTACATTTATAAAGAAAATAATTAACGGTTATAAACCTAAAAACTTAACAATAGTAAATAAAATATTATCTATAACAAATTTTAATTCTCTTGAAGAATATCGAAGATATTGTTTAGATAATATTTATACAATTAGAAAAATTAAGAGATTTGTTACATTAGATAACGATTTTAATAAAATTATTGGCTTAATGTATGGCGATGGAAATACAACTAAATATGGAATTGAGTTAGCAACTAATAATACTACAAAAGTTGATAATAAAAATTTGTTTTATAAAGTTTTTAACAACATAATATACGAGAACATTAGTATTAGAGAATATAGTTCAAAAAATAAGAATTTAATCAAGATAAGTTTAGATTGCAAAATTATTAGTAATATGTGGAAAACTTTGTTTTTTGAAAGTAAATTTAATATTACTAAACAATTTAATACTATGCTATACAACCAAACAAGAGATAATTTAAAATCTTTATTAGATGGACTTATTTGCTCTGATGGTAGCATTACAGATAATAAATATAAAAAATCTGTTTCATTTTCAAACACTTCATTTTCTTTAATTAGTGCGTATAAAATATTAGATAATATTGTTAATCAAGATTCTATTACATATTTAACATATAGAAATCAATATGACAACTGTAAAGAAAGTTACTCTTGTGATAAAGTTTATAATAAAAGACATATTGTAGAATCAGATGATGATTATTGGTATTTGCCTATAACAAAAATTAACTACTTAAATAAAGAACGCAATACTGTATATGATTTAACTGTAGAAGAATGTCATAGTTTTGTAGTTAATAATATTGTTGTTCATAATTGTGCTGGCTCTACTGTTGCTTATATTTCTGATATTACAGATGTAGACCCTATTAAGTGGAAAACAATCTTTTCTCGTTTTGCAAATGAAAATCGTATTGAGGCTGGGGATATTGATACAGATTGGTATGAAGATGATAGGCAAAAAATTTATGATTATATTATAGATAGGTTTGGTTTAGATAAAACATCTTATATTTTAGCTGTAGGAACTTTGGCTGACAAGTCTGTTATTGACACAATCGGCAAAGCGTTTAGAGTTAAATATGGAAATGATAATACAGAATATACATTAGAAAAAATAAAAGAAATTAAGGCAGAATGGGATAAATTTCCAAAAGAAACAATTAAAGAAAAATATCCAGATTTGTTTTATTATTATGATGGTCTTGTAGGCTGTGTAATATCACAATCTCAACACCCAGCTGGTATTATTGTAAGCCCATTAACATTAGAAGACAATTATGGTATGTTTATTGGCTCTGATGGACAAGAGATTTTACCTTTAGATATGGATGAGTGTCACGATATGGGTCTTATTAAATTTGATATTCTTGGACTTAAATCTATAGGTGTAATTGATAAAACTTGCAAACTTATAGGTGCTAAATTTCCAAGAGCATATCAAGTAAATTGGAATGACCAAAATGTATATGATGATATGACAAAAGACCATACAGCAATATTTCAATTTGAATCAGATTTTGCTGGAAAATCATTACAAACTATGAAATGTAAAAGTGTATTTGATATAAGTTTAGTAAATGCTTGTATTAGACCAAGTGGAGAGTCTTATAGAGATAAATTATTAAACAAAATACCAAACAAAAATCCTTCTGAAATTATTGATAAATTACTTGAAAACAATTATGGTCATTTGGTATACCAAGAAGACACTATTGCGTTCTTGCAACAAATATGTGGATTTAGTGGTTCAGAAGCAGATAATGTCCGTAGAGCAATAGGTCGTAAACAAGTAGACAGATTAAACGAAGCATTGCCAAAAATTCTCGATGGTTATTGTAACAAATCAGATAAACCTAGAGAAATCGCAGAAGAAGAAGCAAAGACATTCTTAAAAATTATCGAGGACTCAAGTTCCTATCAATTTGGTTATAACCATAGTATTGCATATAGTTTAATATCTTATATGTGTGGATATTTAAGATATTACTACCCAACAGAATTTTGTACATCATTTTTAAATTGTGCAAAAAACGATGAAGATATTGCAAATGGTACATTATTAGCAACAAATAAAGGTTGTAAGATTGAAACACCATTGTTTAGATTTTCTACATCTGATTATGGTTGTAATTCTGAAACAAAAACAATATATAAGGGTATTGGTTCTATTAAAGATATTGGAAAAAAATGTGGAGATAATTTATATTCTTTAAAAGACAATTACTACGAAACATTTGTAGACCTATTATTTGATATTGTTAATAATAGTATGGCTAATAAAACAGAAATGAAAAAACTTATATATATTGATTTCTTTAAAGAGTTTGGTGATATAAACAAATTAAAAGAAATATATAATATATTTTTATCAATGTATAAAAGAAAAACATTTAAAGTTTCAGAGTGCGAAAACTATCTTTTAGACAAAGAAGAAGTTTCTAAAATATCTGAAAAGACAACAGATAAACAATTTAGTGGTGTTGATATGCGTAAGTTATTAAAACTTATACTTAAAAATATACACAAACCAAAGACAACAACATTAGAACATATAAGTTATGAACTTGGTATATTGGGATATACAAATTATACAGATAAAGAAACAGAAGACAATATATATGTTGTATCTGTCGTAGACGAAAACAAATATGGAACTAAATTTCTAACATTATACAATCCAAGAAATGCAGAATATTTCCAAGTAAAAGCAAATAAAAGAACATTTGAAGAACACCCTTGTGAGTGTGGAGATATTCTAAAATGTGCGTTTAAAAAGAAACAAAAGAGAAAAAAAGAAATTATTGACGATAAAGAAACTTGGGTTGAAACAGAAGAAGAAGAAAATATTTTATCTGATTTTCTTATTATGAAAAGTATAGAATATTAAAATAATACTTGACAAATTCCTTTCTATGTGGTATAATTATTATATCATATAGAAAGGAATTTTTATTATGAATCAAGAACTAATCGAAGAATTTAAAAACAGAGAAATTAAAGCAAAACAAATATTTG
>JAEDNL010000059.1 GCA_016302505.1 Bacilli bacterium | reverse complement strand
CCTCTCGCAATTGATATTGCTTTAATTGCTTGGTTCACTGCACCTGCTCCTACTGTTTGAACTTCTACGCTTGTACAACCTTCTCTAAATGAATTAGCTATACTTCCTGCAACTTTTTGAGAAATACTTTTACTAGATACTTTTATTATATCCATTACTTTCACCTCATTAATTTATATGATATGAAATAAAATTTAAAACATCAAAAAAGCGAAATTATTTATTTTTTGCTCTTATTTATTTTAGTTATTTCTTTTTTTATAGGTTTTCTAACTTTAGTTATCTTGTTTTCATCATCTTTTTTATTTTCATTCATATTATTTTCTTTTGATAAAAAAATATCTAAATATTTTTTCACAAAAGGAATTCTAATTGTTATTTTAAGTAATGGTTCAAATAATCCAAATAATCCAAACCCTATAAAATAATATCCAAGTAACAAGTTTTCAACTGTAATACCTTGAACAAAATGATAAGAAACAAACATTCCTAAAATAGTAAGTAATATAACTGATATTAATTTTGGTAGCATATCATTATCATTTTTATTCATTAAACATTTAGTAAAATAACCTTTATTTAAAGCTATTGCTAAAGTATATAAACATATTCCTAAACCTAATATTTCTTCATCATAATAAATATAATTATTTGATATATATGTTGCTGTTACTATATTAATTAATCCAAAAAATAAGAATTCATAGTCATCGGGTCTTCTATTAATAAAATATGAAACTAATGAAAAAAAGCCTAAAACATAAAATATCGGTATTGCATAAGTAGTTTCATTATAATTAATATTTTGAAATTCTAAAAGTATACTTCCTATCACAATAAATATTACATAAAAAATAATGTCAACTCCAAGTGAAATACCATCATATCTATTAATCATTTTCTTTCTCATACCAACCACCTATTCTATGATTATTCTATATTATTCATTATACTTTGTCAAATAAAAAAGAATAGACTTCTATTCTTCATCTTTATCTCTAAATCCAAATAAATTATATTTTTCATCAACAAACACAAATATTATTTTAAGTAATGCTACTGCTGGTGTTGCTATAATCATACCAAATATACCAAATAAATATTCAAAAATTAATAATGATAATATTATGGTAATTGGACTTAAATTCATTTTCTTACTCATTACAAGTGGTTGAAGTACATTACCTTCTATAGTTTGAACAATTAATATAAATAATAATGTTAGTATACCTACAGTTGAACTTTCAGCAAAACCTATTGCCGCTGCTACTGCAGCTCCCATATATGGACCTATATATGGTATCAAATTAGTAATAACACATACAAATGCAATTAACACTGGTGCATTTAATCCTATAATTGAGAAACCTATAACCGAAACTATAAATAATAATAATGATAACCATAAAGTCCCACTAATAAATGAATACAACGAATCATTAAGTTTCTCAAGTAAATAACTAATTTCACTTTTAGATTTTTTAGGAAATAAACTTATAAATCCTTCTGTCACTTTATCAAAATCAAATAATAAATAGAACCCTAATATTAAACTTAATAATATTTTACCTATACCACTGGCAAGCGCAGATACTACATTCATTGCCATCTCTGGTAACGATGTTTCTATATCAGTTGCAAATGCCTCTATTCTATCCATAAAAGAATTCTTAATTGAATCTAAATTCTCTAAACTTAAATTAGATATCTTAACAAATAAATTATTTATCCACTCTTTTACATCTGTTACTATTGAAGGTACAGCTGTTACTATATCAGATATTTGAGTACCTAATGATGGTATTGTAAATGCAAATATTAATACAATCATAAGTACCATTGCTAAATAAGCAATAATCGTAGATGCAAGTCTACTCATTCCTTTATCAGTTAATCTTTTTACAATAGGATTTAATAACCAAGCAAAGAACCATCCAATAAATATAGGTGATATTATAGATAAAATCTTACCTAAGAATTCTAATATTTTCCATTCTTTAAATATTAAACTAACTACATATACAAGAAGTATTATGAATAATATATATAGAATATTTAATATTTTATTTCCAGTTTTTACAAGTTCATTTACTTTACGAGTATTAACTCTTTTATTATTATCATTTTTATCTATCATCTTTACACTCCTTAACTATTATTATAATAACACAATTTCTATTAAAAAAATAGTTCAAATTAGAACTATTTCATATCATTTATTGCCATTTTTGCCTTTTTCATATATCTATTAATATTTTTTTCATATTTTTGATACATAAGTCCTACACAAGCACCACCAGCAAATAACATCATTTTTTCAAAAAGTTTAATAATATCACTCTCCTTTGATATTATTAGTATTTATAATTTACATTAATTTATACATTTTTCATTAAGGTATTTCTATTAGTGGAATATAATGTTTTTATAGATTTATTAAATGAATCAATACTTCCTAGTATTATTAATGATTTCTTTGCCCTAGTAACTGCTGTATATAATAGTTTATTATAAAACATTCTATTAAAACTCTTTGCTAGTACTACTACTACATTATCATATTCACTTCCTTGACTTTTATGAACACTTACTGCATATGCTAAATTAAATTTATCAAAATCAGAAGAAGAATATGTAACTGTATTACCCATATAATCTATATCAATATAAATTTTTTTATCAATATTTCTTATATTAGAAATATATCCAATATCACCATTAAATACATTATTATCAACATCATTAACAAGTTGTATAACTTTATCATTTATTTTGTAATATTTATCCCCTATTAATATTTTATCTTCTGTTTTATTAAATAAATCTGATAAATTTTTATTAAGATTATCTATTCCATTTAATCCTTTATACATAGGAGCCAAAACTTGAAAATTATCAACTTTAATATTCTTTTTTATAATTTTAGATACTATTTCATTTAAATAAGGAATGATTTCATCATCATTACATTCTATAAATTTAAAATCATCATATAAAGGAAATGATATAAATTGTTTTTGTTCTTTTATATCTTTAGCAAGAGTAGTAATATAACTTTCCTCTTTAACCCTATATATTGTGTCTAAATATTTACTTTTAATAGTTGGTAAATTAATTAAGTCATTTAACAAGTCACCTGGCCCAATAGATGGTAATTGATTAGCATCTCCAATCAATATAATTTTAACATTGCTTTTTAAACCTTTTAATAGTGATGAAAATAAAAATACATCAATCATACTAGCTTCATCTACTATTACTATTTTTTCATTTGATTTATTATATTCATCTATACCAAACGCACCTAATTCTTTATTCCATTTTAAAAATTTATGTATTGTATATCCAGGAGCTCCTACTGCTTCTGTCATTCTTTTAGCACTTCTTCCTGTCGGAGCAAGTAAAGCGATATCTCTTGACTCAACATTTAATTTATTTTTTAATATTTCAACTATTGCTTTAATAATAGTTGTTTTGCCAGTCCCAGGACCACCAGTAATAATATAAAAGTTATTCATAATAGAAGCATTAATCGCAATACGTTGAGATTCATTAAATACAATAGAATATTTTTTTTCATATTCATTTATATATTTTGATATTTTATCTTTATCATATATATTTTTAATTTTATTTAAAGTATTAATAGTATTCATTATATACATTTCACAATCATAATAATTATAAAGCATATATGAGTCATTAAGTTCTACTATCCTTTTACTTCTTTTTAATTTATCAATATTTAATAAAAATATATCTATAGTAAAATTGCTATTAAAACACCTCTTAAGTCTTAAAAATAATTCTTCTTTTTTAATTAAAGTATCTCCAGTTTCATAGCAATATTTATTTATTAAATATTCTACTAAAGCAAGTATTCTATATTCATGCATCTCATAATTATTTTTAAGAAATATTTGATCTAACTTTTCAAAAGAAATATATTCTTTTAATTCATAAATATTATTTTCTATAACATCAAATATTGAATTTCCATATATATTTAAAAGTTCAATTGCCTCTTTAACTGTAAAACCATATGTACCAAGTTTAACTATTGCTTCTTGATTTAATTCACTCTCAACTATTTTATCATGCATCATTTTTGCTTTTTTTAATGTCATACCACTTATTAAAGATAAATCTTCATAATTATTTTTAATAACATTAATAGTTTCAGTACCAAATTTCTCAACAATTCTTTGAGCAGTCTTCTGCCCTATACCTTTAAAGAAACCACTACACAAATATATAATTATACTATCTATATCTGAAGGTTCTTTAATTTTAAAACTCTCTACACTAAATTGTATACCATACTTTTTATGACGAGTTAAATTCCCATAAAAAATATAATCTATTTCATTATTAAGTTCATTAAAATTACCAGTAAAACTTATTGTTTTATTTATATATTTAGAAAGCTCACTATCATTAGATTCTTTCACTTTAAAAACTCCAACTTTATATGGACTACTATTACTTTGATATATTATAGTTTTAACATTTCCAATTATATATTTCTCCATATGAATATATTAACACAAATACTATTAAATTAATATTTTTTTATAGAAATATTTATAAATAAACACACTAATCAAAGATATTATAAATGATAATAATTTATAATAAGAAAAATAACCAATAACAATATTATGCTTCCCTTTTGGTACTTTAAAACCAATTAAATCATCATTAACTTTATAATATTTAACCTTATTATTATCTATTTTAATGTTGAAAAACTTATCATATTTATATTTAATTACAATATATCCATCACTATTCATATTAACATTAAATTTATTATTATCATTAAGTCTATATATGTCAATATCATTATCCATATAATAACATTCTATATCATTATAACTAAATCTATTTAAAAATGTTATTTCTAATTTATCACTATTATTTAAGAATATATATTTGTTATCATTTAATTCATTATTATTTATTTTAATATATTCATTAGTATTTTTAATTATTAATATTTTATCTTTAATAGAAGATACATCAATAATAATTTTACCATTCCCAACGTATTCATTATCAATATGATTTACTTCACTACTTACAAAAACAACATTAGAATTAGTTATGTAATATTTCTTTAGTTTACTATAATAATCATAATTATCAGAATCACTAACAATAACATATTTTAAAGATAATTCATCTTTATATGGAAAACTATATTTATTATAACTTTTCAAATTAAAACTATTATAATTAATATAATTATATTTCTCTTCGTATGCTTTATATTCGCTACTATAATTAATATTTCCAAATATAACAAAATATAAGATAAGTAATAATATAGATATTTTATTATCTTTACTTAATAATATAATTAAAAAAAATGTAAAAA
>JAEDNL010000001.1 GCA_016302505.1 Bacilli bacterium | reverse complement strand
ACCATTAGCCATTTTTGTTTTCCTATATCCTGGAAATCCCCAACTATATCCAATACCACTTTTGCTGAAATTTATTCTAAAACCTCCACCAAGATTAATACTCTTTCTAATTCTCCATCCCATAATTAATCACCACTTTAAACTGCAACTAATTCATCAATTTTTTCTTCACTTATTTCTTTATTATCAACATCATTTAGGTAATCAGATGTTTGTTCATTAATCATCTGTTCCATTTTATTATATACAAATTTATAAATATCTTCTTCTGATACTATATCAATTAATCTTACACTTGCATATAGTGATATTTCTTTAGCAATATCCTTGTAAATACTATTTTTTACTTTGTTACCATATTTATCATATATATCCTTTTCAGCTTTTATTACTCCTAATACAATATGCTTCTCACTAGAACTTGATCGCCAAGTAAGATTTCTAAATCTTTCAGGATTTTCGATAACAAATCTGGTTAATTCATATTTATCATCTAATCTTTCATCTACTGTAAGAGCCACTCTAAAATAGCATCTTGATAATACTCCAAAAAATATACCTCTTCTACTTCCTTGTGTAAATAACCAGTGATCAGAAAATGTTGAATTTGACTTTATTGGCATAGCTTGAATGGCTGCTTTATATCCTTTTTCAAAATTAATCCATGCCCAGAATCTTTCATCGGTAAGTATATATAAAGGTAGTTCTTTTAATGATTCATATAAAATTATCGAATTATCAAAATCAACTTCATCATAGTTATCATTTTGGCTAATTTTCAATTCAAAGTCATTAATTTTTTGCTTCATTGGTTCATATAATTTTCCATTATATATTTCTTTTAACCATTCAGAATTATTTTTTTCTGTCTTTAAATAATTATTAGCAGTTAAACTATTAGATTTCAATGTTTCTAATGCTTCATCTGTCATAAATTCAATATTAATTTTATTATTCATCATCATTCTCACCCCTTACTAATTTACTAAACTCTTGCTTAAACAAATCACTTATAGCTGTTACGCTAGCATAATTCATTAATTGTTGAGATAATTCCACTACATTTAACTTTTTAAATTTATTTTCATCTAATTCTTCTTCAAATTGATTTTTGTATGCATATTCAATTGAACTAAACCAACTATAATCAAGATGTATATCATCAAAAGTTACTTCATTATATAACATTTGATCTTGAATATTTTGTAAACATGATATTAATGCTGGTATTGTTAAAATTGAGAAAAATATTTCTTGGTAATTGTCATTATTTTTCATATTTTCATAGCAACCAAATTGTTCTTCTGGTAAATGAATTACTATTTTTTTAACAGTAGGTTCAATTTTCATCACATTATTACTAATAAATTCATCTTTAATTATTGAAAATATAGAAGAAACTTTTTTATCTTTACTTTCATCATATTCTATTCTTGTTGTAAAACCATCATCAATTGCTAAAATGTCATATTTTTCAATATTAAAAGTGTATCCTTGATAATCTTCTAAAAAATCATCACTAATATAAGAAAAATCTTCTGTGGCATAGACAAAGCATGAAATAACAACTTGATCTCTTAAATTTGTTATTGGAATTATTATATCCGTTGGAATTCTAGAAATATTAAAACTCTTTCTAAAAATTGTTGATGAACATTCAACTATTACAGTTGCATCAATTTTTCCTTGTTCAAACAATTCTATTAATGCTTGGTTATCTAATTCAATATGAGCATTTTTTAATACTAAGTTATTATCATCATCTGCATCATCATATATTAATGCAAAATTTGAATTTTGAAAGCAACTAGCATTTTTTGAATTATTAATTGTAGGATATGGAAATAATTTTTTACCTATTCGCATACATCTTCACCTCAAAAGTATATAATTCTCTTAAATCAGTATCAAGCTCTATTTTATACTTCTTACCTTCCTCTATTTTTATATTCTTTAGTTTGCCATCAACAATTTCTACTGGAATTCCATTTATTTTACAATCACTTATATTAATATTATATCTAGTATTAGAATCGTCCAAATATTTTAGTTCTAATTCACAATTATTCTCAGTATATAAAGATTCAAAAGAAATTACCAACTTACCTAATCTTTTATCTGGAACAAATAACCTATATTGCATACCACTTAATTGGGCAAGTGTCATTATTTCTTTATCAGAATCGTCATTTTTATAGCCAGTTTCATCATTAGAATCATGTGTATCACCACCTGATGAATTATTGTTACCACTTGGAATTGGTGAACCTTCTCCATCATCTTCATGATCTCCTAATCCTGGTATAAGTGAATTGCCTTCATTATCAGGTTTAGTCCCAATTTTATCCTTAACTTTATTTTTTACTTTTTTAACAATTTTTGGTTTTTCTACTATAACATCAGCTTCTCCAGTTCCAATATTACTATCTTCTATACCTGGTAAATATTCGCTAGCACCTTCTACATCAGTTTCTTTAATTTCACTTGTTGATAATTTTTCATATACATAATTAATAATTGAATCATTTAAAGTTTTTAATATATGTCTTAATTCACTTTTCATATCATCGTCATCAATTCTATTGACTTCCCAATTTGTATGTTGTGGATTTTCAATATCTCTTAATAGTGAATTCAAATTATTATCACCTATAATACACATGGCAGAACATGGAACATTTGAAATTCTAGATAAAGTCTTTATTTTCATATATGGATATCTAATCATTACACATTCATTTGTTGCTAAATCAGATTCATCTTTACTAAATCCTTTTAATAAAATATCAACTTTACCATAATCTTCTATTTCTAGAGTATTTTTAAATACACTTGGATCAGTTAATAAAATATATTGTGATTTAATATTGTTATAACTTCTCTTTAAAATGTAATCTTCATTCTCAACTATATCACCTAAATTATTCTTATTAATTTTTAGGTCATCAACTACAATTTCAAGATCCTGATAATATATAGCACACATAAAACTATCTAATATTTTTGTTATAAGTTCTTTTTTCCAATTGTTATTTTTTCTAAAACCTAAAATATAAATGTCTGTACCAGTTGTTTCTCTTTTATAAGACTTATCTAAATTAAAATCTTCAAGTATAGGCATATTTTTATTATCAAGTCCAAAATAACCAGTACCTTGTGTTTTTTCATCAGTACCTTCCATTCTTGTAGAACACAATTTACATATACCAATATATCCTTTTTCTCCATCCATATTTAATGTTGAGTAAAAAACTGTATTAAATGAACTAGCAACAAAAGATGCAAACTTACCTATACCTTTTGAACCACCTTTAGCACCATTTTTATCACTTATTCCTGTACCTCGTGTTAAAAGATAGAATGGACTATCGTCAAGGTTATTTATACCTTTTAATCCCACAGTATTAAAATCACTAACTCTTATACAGTGAATAATACTATTATTTATATTATTTTTCATATTATAAAGTGTATTATATAGCTTTATATTATTTTTTCTATAGTCCAAGCATGAATCAATTTCTTTTTCTATTCTGTCAACACCTGGAATTTCGTCTCTCATTATATCGAAAGTTTTGAACTCAATTCTTGCAGTTTGTCCTTCTATTCTAGCATCAATTGAGTTTTGACATGATTCTCTAGCAAGCGATGCTATTGGGTCTTGAGCAAATGTTTCCATATCAGGTGTATCTATTCCTTGTTCTTGAAGATAATTATTTCCTGGAAACCTCCACATCTTTTCTTTATCAAACATGATTTAACCTCCTTACTTCAAAATCAGTATTTGAATACTTATTTCCTGTATTAATTATTTCATAATCATCTGAATAAAATGTTCTTAATATTCCAACCAATAAATATTTATTCCATCCATATTTTATTTTAGGTAATAAAGAATAACCTTTGAAATTTTCTGTATTTATATTACCAAAATTATTTAAAATCAAATCAATAGACTTTTTGATATTTTCTAATTCAGATGAACTAATATCTAATTTTTCTTTTTTCAACATTGTACTAATATCAATTTGAACATAATCATCGCTCATATCTTCCATAAATTGCAGATAATTATATATACCTGTAATATTCATTTTTCTTTCATAATCATGAACTGTTTTTATATTAAATCTTTCATATTTCTCAATATGATTTCTAATAACATTATAATTTGTATTAACTGTAGTATCTTCTGTACTTATAAATGGTCTATGATAATAAAATTCTGGATATAATATTTTCATCATAGAGAATAATTGAAAATGTCCGTTTTTAAGATTTAATTTTTTATATAAATCTTTATTTGTTAATAATAATCTAGCATATATCTTTTTAGATGATATTAAATTAGAATTTAATAGACTAAATTGGTTATCTATGAATTTCTTTAATTCAGTTTTTGTATTGTCATCGATATTTAACTTAGATAAATATATAAACTCATATGAAGAAATAAATATTAAACCATTTTCTATCTCATTATATAAAACACTATAAAGTGTATAATCCTTTATTCCTGGAAATTTTAATTTTAAATCATTTAATGTAAATTCATAATCAAACGATTTCATTAAATTCACCAATTCATCTACAGGTGATATATCTTGATTTCCATTAACTATATAATCTCTTTTTGAAACCATATCATCTGATAATTTTTTATCAATACATCCTTTCAAATAATAATGATTATGAATACCCAATTCTAATAACTCTCTATTGAATTTTTCATATATACTTCTATAATACACTAAATTGTTTTCAGAGATATAATTTAATATTTTATCTACTAACAGTTCTGGTAATTCAACACAATATTTTTCTGGTAAATATGTTCCTCTATCTATTTGAATAAAATCACTTCTACCTACCATCGCTTCTATTGAATGTTTTGATGGTATTTCTTCATCAATTTTATATTTATCTTTTGCTATTTCGACTAATTTATTATAATCTGCATCTTCTCCAACCCTATAACCATTTGGGAAATATTCATCAGCTATATCTAAATACAAATCTCTAGTTCTAAAACCACTTCTAATATATAAATTATCATCAATTTTTTTATAATGATTTTCTAAGATTTTTTGTAAAAACTCATCAGCATCTTTTGTTTCATAGTAATCAGCAACAATACCAATCTCTTCTAAATTGTTATTAACCATTTCTTCGATACTGTCAATTGTTTTATCGTAAATAATATTATATTTTGAGTCATATTTTATTGACAAATTACCATATTCATATAATAAAAGAATCTTATTAGCTATATCAGAATCATATCTTTTAATTATTATTGATTTTGTAACATACTTACATTGATTATTAGTTTCATTATAGAATATAGCTTTTAGAATATGTTCAATATTACCTGCATTTTTAATAATTTTTTGTAATGACTTTGATTCAATTTGCCTTATTCTTTCTCTTGTCACGTCATATTCTGTTCCAATTTCTTCTAATGAAAATTTTTTGTCAGAAGTATAACCATTTCTTTTTATAAGAATATCAAGTGCCTTTGAATCTATTTTCATAAATGCTTTATCTATAACTTCTTCAGTTGATTTGCTCCACTCATTTATATTATTTATTAAATTTGAAATTTGTAAAGAAAATACTATTAATATAAAATATAATGAACAATTCATTAAATCATCTAAAGTAATAGCTTGATTTTTAAAAAGAATATCTTTATCTATATCATTTAACTTAAAAATATCATTTAGTGCCATACTGCGATAGACATTATTAATTTTAGGTATATTATTTGTTAAAAAATTATAATAATTATCGAACTCAGACAATAAGTTATATAAAATAGATTGTGCAAAATCAATTTTAATGTTATCGCTTCTTATATTTTTATTTAAATAATCTTTCAATTTATTTATAAATAAAATATATGATGAACATTCTTCCTTATTAATATAACTTTCATTTTGTGACTCTAATGTTTCATTTAGTGATAAAGAAATTATTATATTTTCTTGCTTATCCTTTGGTAAGTTAAATTTACCTTTTTCTTTTTCACCTAAATAGTCATCTATATACTTTTTAAATTGTGAAAACTTAATTGTATCTGATCCATATATACTAACCATATAATCAAAAATTCCTTGATAAGAAGTTGAACCATTTTCATATAAAAATTTAGATAATATGAAATCAAAATATTGTTTTGTATATTTATATAATTCACATTCATCTATAATTAATCTATTGTGATGGAATATTTGATCTAATTCGTTCATCATAATTCCACCCTCTTTTGTTCTTTTTTCTTATCATTATCAAATAATTGTTTTTGTTTATCCAACTCATTTTGAATTAAATTAAACATTTCATTTATTTGCTCATCAGTATATTCATAAAAAGAAGTATTAGATAAATTATGCAATTTTGAAATTAAATCAACTATTTTATTCACCCTGTTATCAGCAATTCGTTTAAAATTTTCTTGTTTAACATTATTCATAATACACCTCCAACTTGCCTATATAGTATCACTTTTTAAAAATATTGTCAAAATATTTTACGAATATTTTATAATTATTATGAAATTAGCAAAAAAAAATAACTAAATTTAAATAAACTTAGTCATTCTTTTCAACAGTTTCTAATTCATAATTTATAAACGCAACTTCTTTTGATGAGAATAGCTTTTTAGGATTTATTGTTCTTACAATTTCCCTCATATCAATTCTATCAAATGGTTTATTATTATATATTATATTAGCAATTTTAGAATCAGCCATTGAGATCATTATATCTGGTTTTTGTTTTAATTCTGCAAGATTTTCAAAAAATAGTTTATGATTAAATGAATCACTAGTATATAATTCTTGTTTTTGGCTTACTAAATCATCATCTGGTAAATATGGTGGATCACAATATACAAATGCATCATTCAATTTTTTATTTTTTTTCATTTCTTTCAAAAAATCTCTGTATTCTAAATTATAGAATTTAACATTTTGTATGCTTTCAGATACTTTGTGTAAGTATTCGGCATTAACAATAATTTTTTCTTTTCTACCAAATGGAACATTAAATTTTCCATTTTTATTTTCTCTATAAACACCATTAAATCCTGTTTTCATTAAAAAATAAAATAAAAGTGCTTTTTCATTTCCAGAATCCATGTTGTTAAAATCATATCTAATATTATAATAGTATTCTTCCTTTTCATCCATTGAATAACTATTATACTTATTTTCAAATTCCTTCATTTTTATTATAACATCATCTATATTATCCCTTAATGAAATATAGAAATTTATTATATTACTATTTATATCATTTACATAAAAATTTTTATACTTTAATACATTTTTGTTATTATCAAGCACATTTAAAAGTACTACCCCTGATCCTAGGAACATTTCTATATAATTTTTTTTATTCTTAGGAAAAGTATTTAGCATTTCATTTAAAATTTTCTTTTTAGATCCTGCCCACCTAATAGGAGAATTCACAATAGCATCATTAAAACCATTCATTATTACTCCTCCTATTCTTACTAACTAGTATTATACCATTATTTCAGTAATAATAAAATATATTTAGATTAATTAATTGTTTATTGATCTATAAAGAATAGAAATAAGCTTTCTATTCTTTATATTTTTAAATCATCATTGTTTAATTCATTGTTTTTAACTAATAACAGATTTTCAAAAAACATTATTAGATATTTCTTATCAGCTTTTACACCTTTACTATAATTTGTATAATTTGCTCTTACTAAAGCATTTCTAAAATATTTTGAATTATCTTTAAATAATTCATTATTAACTTTGAATCCCATACTAATTAAATATTTTTGAATAAAAATTGCTGTTGTTCTTGTATTTCCTTCTTGAAAAGGATGTACTTGCCATATTCTGGATGTAAATTCACAAATTCTATCTAATAATTGTTCTTCATTAAAATCAATATAGTTTTGTTCTTTTTCTTCTTGAAAATCATATTTTAAAGTTTCTTCTATCATGTCATAAGATTGATAATTAACAGTATCATCATTTAAAATAGGTTCATCTTTAGTCATATTATATAATCTAAATACACCTGGATTATATTTTTCTTTATTCAAATTACAAAATAATCTTTGATGATAATTTTTTAAAGTTAAATAATCAAATCTAAAAGATTTATTATTTAAAATTTCATATATAGCTGTTGATACTTCATCTGCTTCTTCTTCGTCATCGTCATCATGATTATCTTCATTCTTCTTATAGTAAGAAGTTATTTCATCTTGAACTTGTTGATATGTTTTTTCACCCTTGATATGTTCTTCAGATAATTCAACCATATATTTAGAAGGTTTTAATCCATCAACTTCTTGTAAACCAAATGCAATGTTCCAATATAATTGTTTTACTTCAGGACTTTTTTCATCTTCTACTTTATCATAAGTTATTTCATCCATTTAAATACCTCCTTTTCTCAAGTTATTTTATGTATATATTATACCATATTTCTCGTAAAAACTCATCAAATATAGTATTATTTTATTACTAATTATTTAATTCCAACCCATAATCAACTCTTAAATATATAAAAGCATGATCTTTTATTTTTTCTTCTTCATCTTTTGTATAATTAACAGTATCATGCAATGTCTTATAAATATGTTCAATATTTACAGGTTTAACATTTGAATGCTCGTAATTTAAATAAATTAAATCTGCTAGCAATCTAGCATCATTTTCCATTCTTAATTTATTTTCTGCTTTAATAAATTTTTTTCATTTTTCATAAGATTCATCCTCCAATTTATTGCATGTTACCTCTCTTGCAATAAATTGTCAAATCATACAGTAAATCATACAGTAAAATAGCATTACTCGAATAATGCTATTAAAATATAAAATATTATTTCTTCTTATTTGCTGTTTTTACTCTTGAAATAACATATTTAGTTTGTTTTATATAAGCACATATAAATATAATGATTAATATAATAAATAACAAAACAATTAAAAAATCTTTATCTATTAATTGATATAAGCCAAACATTTTTACTACTTTTATAATTAATAAAATTGTGAGCATAGTGCATATGCTTCTATACATATTAATATCTTGCATTAATATTTCAATTTTTTCATCTTTTCTTGTTGCTTTCATATAGTTCTCATGACTTTCTTTTTTTATTTTAAAAACAAAATATATTATTTTTTCTGTAACTAATGATGATACTCTACTTATTATAATTCCTATAAAGTATGCCATAAAGAAAAAATATATAAATTTATCTTGTTCAACTTTTATGTTTAAATAATTATTACATAGTATTAAGAATAATCCACCTGGAAAGATATAATTAAATATGTGATAACTACTTAACTTATCGATAATTTTTTCCATATTTATATCACCCTTTCAAAACAACTTTCTAATTTTTCTTCTAATGAATCATTTTTACAATTATATAAATTTAATTCTGCATCAGTAATTTCATATTCAAATCCATATTTTTTACCATCTAGTTTATATGTAATATTATTGGTATAAAATATTTTTTTATCTGACATATTAAATTTTGTTATAGATCCTGTATAACAAGTTATTAAAACTATATTTTCTTCACTGGGTTCGTTCGTATTTAAATATGAAAAAACTTGATTGTTATGTCCAAATATGAATAATACATTAAATACATTTTCTGGAAATGACTTAAGTTCTACGATTCCATTTTTATATAATGGAATCGTATAAACTTTAAAAACATCATATAAGTATTCTTGTCTAGAGCATATTTCTTCTATATCAACTTTGTTTTTTAATATAACATATCTCATTAGAATTTAAACTGCCTTTCGTCTCAATCATAAATGATGATTCATTAATTTCAAAAGAACCAGATTTAGTATTTTTTATATAATGACCTTTTTGATTTAATTTATCAGACCCGCCATTAATATTTTTACCTTTATTATCTGAAATAATATACAATACACTATTTCTCTTGTTGTTTATATCAAATATTTTTTCAGCCATATCAGGATTCCCATGATGTGGTAATTGAACTGCATCATATTCTAATACTTTGTCATTAAATGCTGCAACATCTGCATCTCCAGTTAATAATAGTTTTTTATCATTAAATGATACCTCTAATTGAACACTTATAGCATTCATTATAGTACTATTATTTATATTATCACTTTCAGTAGGTGTAAATTGTTTTGCTACTGCCTCTATAAAATAATCTGTTGATGGGCCAACAACTTTTACATTAGAAGAAATATTGTTATTATCCAATGCATTCAGTAAATTATTACCATTTAATGAATAAATATTACTATACATTTCTTTAATGTGTTCTATCATTGAATCTTTAGTAACCCTACCATCAGGAATTTTATCAAATATTTCATCTTTATATTTCAAAAGTAATAAGGTTGTAATTGAATTGACAATTCCTGAATCAACTAACTTAGGGATTCCATCAAAATGATCGTTGTCATTATGTGATAAAACTATATCAATTTTGTCTACATTATTCTCTTTTACATACTCTAAAACTTGATCAGCTAATTCATCAGAACCACAGTCATATACAGTAACATTACCATTATCATTTATGATAATGCAATCACCAAAATCTCTATCATCTTTTTGCTCATTAGGAGCAAGAACTTTTATATTTAAATCCATAAATTACCTCCTTGTTAAATATATAAATTCGTGAGGTAACTCCAACTACCTTACAAGTAGTTATTCTATCAAATAAAAATGCATATTGCTTCTCCTCTCTCTTGAAGAATGTAAATCAATATGCACTACAAATAATTAAACAATTGACTTTTAAAAACAACTTGTGTTAATATAATTATAGGAATTGATTTATTCATTTTTCAATTCTCCAAATATTTCTTGATATTTGTTTTAATTCTTTTGGTAGTTGGTAGCTACCGAATCATAAGGAAATATGCCATTGCTCGAGCATATTTTTTTATGTCTTAAAAGCGACATATATCCTTATAAGCACAATATACCATAAAAAAATTTTTTTAGCAATATCAAAATACAAGTGCTAATAAAAAATATCATTTATTTTACCAATAAACACTATTTTAAACACTTTAATATATTAATTTGATTAATTATACCAACCAACAATTTTATTCAAATATAACCATCTAAATACCCAATTAAATTTAATAATGGTAAGTGAACCTTTCACCTCCTGCATTTATATGATTAGATATAACAACTACGTCTTTCCCATTTCCAAATTGATCAAGAACAACGCCTGGTCTATCATTCGGTTGTAAATCCACATCACTATCCCTAGTCATTTTTACAGGAACACCTAAAGCCTTAAACCTATCGTACATATATTGACTAATTTTTAAAGTTAAATCTTTCTCTATAATACCATTACCTGAAGAGCCTTGATCGCTACCTCCATGCCCACTGTCTAAAACAACACCTTTTAAAGCCATACTTATCACCTAGTTTATTTTATTCAAAATAACACATTGAGTGCCTAATTTACATATATAATCCACTTAAAGCCTATAAACTTTTATAAAAGGATATTATATAATGACAATCTTAAATGATGAGACTGTTGCTATATCAACATTTGCTGAATTAAAAAGCATAATTGAAACAAATAACGCTGTAAATCTAATTTATCTAGATGCGAATATTAAAATGACATCAAGTATTACAATACCTCAAACCAAAACAAATTTAATTATAGACGGTACTTATAACGATATTGGACATACATTTAAAGACCACACCACTCTAAATGCAAGTGACACAATAATAGCTTTTAACTAACTTATTCAAAAAGCAACAGTTCAAAATATGGACATTACTGGAAATAATTATTACGGAATTATATACATTCCAGAATCTGCTTCATACAAAGATATTATAACTGAATATAATAACATAACATATAATGGAACTCAAATAAGTTTTCACTCAACTGGACTTACAAGATTTATCAATTCTAATATATCCATTAATAATACATTCCTAATAAATGATGGCGAAGTAGCTAAATGTAACAAACTTGAAATCGGCGGCAGCATTACCATTACTCACAACTCAAAAGGAAACTCTGCCTTTTGGTTTAGAAATTCTAATCCATCACTTACAATACTAGAAAACGCAAGCACCACATTTAAGAGTCCCAATCGTGAACTATTTTACGGACCAACCAACTTAGAATTTACAGCTGCCAAAAATACTAATTTTAATGTAACAACAAAAAATGGTCTAGCATACGACACATTTGGAACTGGCAAAACAATCATAGATGAAAACGCAAATCTTACCATTAATCAAACAACCTACCGAAGATCCTACGCCGTATGGTATAGCTACGGGTCTCTAACAATAAATGAAAATGCATCTTTAACAATTATTAACGAATACCCAAACATAACCGCATCAAATTACAACATTTATTTTTTAACTACTGATCAGAATTCAATTTAACTAACCCTAAGAAAATTATCTTATCCAATAGCACCGCTAACACAATATACACAAATAGTACAACAAAATTTAATTTTAACTTTTCAAGAATAAACCTATTTGATACAAAAATAAATTTTCTAAATTCTATCAGCAAAGAAACATTGCCAGCATACACTTGGTACAAACTTCCAAAATTATCCGAAATTAAAGGAAGATTTACAAATTCTAAAACAACCATTACTGAAACCAGCTTAACTACTAATGAATTATCCGTGCTTCTAGCACTGACTAACTTTAATTTAATTAATAAAAAAATAATCAGTATTGGCACACTTCCTCTATTAATAAACCCTATAACCGATCAAATGACATAATTAACCGGCGTATCAAATCCAAATAGTTCACTGTTAATATCATTAATGAAAAATCTGAAGTAGTCTTAGCAGATGAAAATGGCAATTATTCACTAAATCTAGAAAATACCCCGCCCGAAAGCACAGAAATATCAATAATCACAAAAGAAGCAAATATAACGGCACGCTAACAATACTATCAGCACCTACTACAAAATTGAATTTGAACTAAATGCTATCAGCAAAAATCCCGTTATTTGTCATAAAACCAAAGAAATAACATTGAAGTTGCCAATACAAGGGCTATAAGCACGACATGGAATTTATACGCAATTATAAATAATGATCCCATATCAGAAACAGGAAATGCCTTAAAAAGTGCCCTAATTTTTAAAGATAGCTCAACAACCACTCAATTAAGCACTACCAGCTACAAAACTTACTAAATTTATATCCAAAACATCTGTAATAACTGGGGCCGTATAACTTTTCTCAGTTTGATTATTTACCTCAATAGTAAATGTTAAAGTTCCATCAGCCCAAACCATTTTATCAGCGCTCTTAGTAACAGTTAATCCACTAATTAAACTAACAACTAAAACCTCAGAATTTACAGAAGTAGGCACAACATCATACTCCCCAAGTACACTTGCGGTATTATTTAACTTAGTCTCCATAATTTCTATCTAATATATTTTATTATTAATCAAAAAAATGTTAAACTAAATTAAAATTAATTCAAAATAATGTTATAATACTAATAGTGAATAATATGAAAAAAAGAAAAATAAAGATTAAATGGGGAAATCTAACAATCTTACTAATAATTTTAATATGTACAGCAATATTTATAATTTCAATCGTAAACATCTTAAAATGGACAATTGACAACAAGAAAACCGATAAACAGACAGAAATTATCACTAATATTAAAGTTATTGAAGAAGTAACCGATGATGAAAACACAGAAATCATTGAGCAGCCAATAACCATAGATAAAAATGCCCCATACTGGAACTTTATAAAAATGAACTTAATAGATGCCGATTTTAACGAACTAAAACAAATCAACAAAGAGGTTCGAGGATGGATCCAAGTTAATGGTACAAACATCAATTATCCTTATGTCCAAGCAAGTGATAATGACTTTTATCTAAATCACTCCTTTGACAAATCATCAAATGGCGCTGGCTGGATTTTCATGGATTATCGCAATAATCCACAAGAATTTGACAAGAATACTATAATTTATGGCCATGGCCGAAGCAACACATCAATGTTTGGTACCCTAAAAAACATTTTAAAAAGTTCATGGTTCAAAGACAGTAATAACTATGTTATAAAACTAGCAACGGAGCAAGAAAACTCATTATGGGAAGTGTTTAGTGTCTACAAAATTCCAACAACCAGTGATTACCTACAAATCAAATTTTCTTCAGATGAAGAATTTCAAAACTTTGCAAATAAATTAATTGAACGAAGTTCATATAACTTTAATACCCCAGTAAATAGTACTGATAAAATTATTACTCTTTCAACCTGTTGGAATGATGAAGAAAAAGTTGTTATGCACGCTAAACTAATAAAAACTCAAAAAAAGAGCAATTAGTCCCCAAAAACTAATTGCTTTTAAATTAAAATAATATAACCAAGCATAAATACAAATATATTATTAAGTAAATTAACTATATTATTATCAACAAAATTAAGTCCATATATCAGCTTAGCACATTTACCACAATGAACCTTTTCTTCCGTATCTTTTTTACAAACTACACATTTAAACTTTCCTTGAATAGTTGCACCTAAAAAACTATCAACCAATGAGCCAAATAATCCCAAAAAAGCTATAACTAACAGTATATAAAAAGATTTAAAATAAAGAAAACTAACACCGCCAATAAAAAGCCCGCCAGCTAAAGATGCTCCGATTCCTAAAAGTGAAATAGCACCACTCTCTCCAGTACTCGCTCTTTTAAAAGTTTTAATATTAATTGGTTTTTTCTTAGATAAACTACCAATACTACTTGCCAAAGTATCGGCTAAACTAGAGGCTATTACCGCATAGTAAAGTGCCAAATAACAATCATTTTTATATATTCTAAAGAAAACTAAAGTTAAAGTAGCAACAAAAACATTACAAATAATTTGCCATAAAGTCCTTGTTTCATCGCTTTTAGACTTCTTTAATTTATCACTTAATATTGTTAAAACGAAAGTCCCCGCAAGCGCCACAAAGGCATAAATTCCACCAATAAAAGTTATTATAACTCCCATAAGATATGCTGCTATAATCCCTGGAATTGTAACTTTTTTCTTAATAAAAGCAAAAAAAGCAAACACTAATGGTAATAAAAAAGCTAAATACATTTAAATCACTTCCAATAAATACACCAGCAAGGAAACTCCAAGCGGCACAAATAAATTATCTAACCCCTTCTTATCAAACAATTCCAGTAGTGCCGATACTATACTAACAACAAGCATTTCAAAAACACTAAACTCTAACTTAAAAATATAATTAAAAATTAAAATCCCCATAAGTGAAAATCCAAACACAGTCGCTGTCCCACTAACTGTCTTATTACTATATATTTTTCTAGAACGCAAAAATCCAGATACTAAAGGGGCAAAGCCATCTCCAAACGCCATACAAAAAAGGCCAATCCCAAAAGCCGGATAAAAATCAGGCACAAAATGCGTAATTAAAGCCATAATAAACACACTTATCGGATAATAAATTGTTCCTAAATTGCCTGAACCATCTTCCATCGCTTTAAATAACCCAAACTTATATGACAAAATATTTATAATAATAAATGATATTGGCGGAATAATTATATGTATACTAGTTCCAAAATAATAATACATAATAACATAACAAAAAGAAATACTAATATGAATAAACTTTTTTGTAAAAATTGTTCTTAACTTAAATACCTTAGAACATATTGAAGATATTCCTAATATCAAAAGAAGATAACCGTAAATTAATATATATCCTTTTAAAATCATAATGCAACACTAGAACCTATTCCTAAAGGTAACCCAATCAAATAACATAAAACAATAATTACTATCCACATTAAGCTAGCATAAGCACTATAAGGCATTAAATACTTTATATTTCCCCATACACCATCACGGTCAGTAGATGTACTATATAACTCCATAAAAGATAAATAAATTACAAAATAAGCCATCAGCGGCGTTAGAGCATAAGTAAAACATTCACCTGCTCTAAATGTAAGCTGTGCAAATTCTGGACTAATTCCCGCATTCATAAATGCAGGCACCACACTACCACTTAAAATTGACCACTTTAATGTACTAGAAGGCACAACCAAAGTACAAATAGCACTAACAAATAATGTAAGTAGAATCAAAGGAACCCCTGTAAAATTAGCATTATTAATAATACTAGCTAAATAAGCAGTTACCACAGTACCAATATTACTCTTCTTAAATATAAAAATTAAAGCTGAAGCAAAAAATATTAAAACTAATACTTTACCAATATAATCTAAAGAATAACTAAAGCCATTACAAAGATCTTTAACATTCTTAATCGTTTTATTATAAGCACCATACACTAGTCCCAAAATTACAAATAATAAAGTTACAACAAATACAAATCCATGATTGAAAAATGAATTATAACCAAATAACTTATCAATATATAATTCTTGTGAATAATCAAGTAGATTTCCACCAAGTGGTGCATTAGGAATAATATTATAAATAAATATTAATAGATAAATTAACCCAGCAATTAAAGAAATGGTTAATGCTTTTCTTTCAGTTTTCGTAAAATAATCTTCTTCTTCATCAAGTAAAGCATACTTGCCAAGCTTCGGAACAACCACTCTCTCTGTAACGCTTGTAACAATACCAGCAAGAATAAGTGCTACAACTAACATAACCAAAACATAAGAAAATGTTCCAATGCTATAATCTGGAGAAAGTAATCTAGCAGCAAGTTCAGTATAACCAAGAAGTGCCGAGTCAATTGAATTCATAAAGATATTTATACCAATACCACAAGATAAACTAGCAAACGCGCATATAATACCTGCTTTAGGATGTCTCTTTCCATACTTAAAAAGCAACGCTGCCAAAGGAATTAAAACAATATAACTTAAATCTCCACCAATACTAGCAAGTATACAAATAAGTGATAATGTAAAAGTAACAACTTTTTTACTTACCCTCTTTGTAAGCACATAGAAAAAACTATCCAAAAATCCACTTTTATCCATAACCCCAAAACCAATTAAAGTTATAATTAACATAGATAACGGCGTAAAAGATGCAAAACTAGATACCGCATTACTAAAAATATACTTTAAACCTCTTAAACTAAATAAGTTCTCCACATGTACTAATTCTTTTACATAAGTCCCTGTATTAGACACTCTATTATAAGTTGCACTAGCATTAAATAATGATAATATTCCACTTAAAACAATTGTCACTAAAATTAGTAAGCAAAAAGTCATTATTGGATGTAACATAACCTTCTGATATTTTCTCTTAATTTTCATTAATTATTCTCCTTTGTTTCTTTTCAAACTCAAGTCTATCCATCATTATTTCATGATTGCAGTTAATACATTTAAGTTTAATATCTACGCCATTTCTTGTAATAACCCACTCATTTGTTCCACACGCATGAGGTTTTTTCATTATTACTTTATCTCCAACTTTATATTTTACTTCCATTATGCACCTCTATCTGATTATAAGGAATCTTTATATTATTTTTATCATAAGCTTCCTTAATTAAAGTAAGAGCAGCTCTCCTAACTCGGTACTCACTGCCTTGTTTACATTTTATTGTAATTAAATATTTAACTGCTGAATCCCCAAGATCATCAATACCTAAATAATTACATTCCTTGCCATCAACATCAGCTAGTTTCCCTAATTTTTCTAAAACACTCAAAAGCACTTTCTTTACCTTTTCTTCACTTGCTTCATACGCAGTTGGTACTCTTAAATAAATCACGTGTCTTTCCTGACTGATATTTATAATTTTATCAATATAACGATTCGCTATATTTAAAACATTGCCATTAAAATCTTTGATTTTTGTACTTTTCAAACCAAAAGATGTAATTATCCCAGTAAAATCTCCATATTTAACATAATCACCTACAACATAGTAATTATCCATAATAATATTTATTCCTGAAATAATATCTTTAAGAGCATCTTGTAAAGCTAACCCAATTACCACACTAGCTATTCCAAGTCCAGCAATAATTGAAGAAGTATTAACCCCATAAATATTTAAAATCATCAAAATAGCAAAAATTAAACAAACGTATTTAGTAATATTTTGAAATAAAAGAATTACTGTTTTTCTCTTTTTACGTTCATACTCCGTCTTACCTCTAATAGTCGCTTTATTTAAAACAATAGAAATAACACTATAAATAAATATTGCTCCTAAAATAACAATTATTGGACCATAAAATTTAACAGATTCAGCAAACTCAATTATTTCCACTATTCATCACTCACATCAATATTTAATATTTCTAAAATTCTTCCCAAATCTCCTTCACTATCAAAAGGAATTACGATTTTATTCTTATTAATTTGAACCTTAGTTCCAATTTTATCTCTCATAACACTTTCATAAATTGAAAATCTAAGTGGTTTTACTTTATTTCTAGTTATTGGTTGCTTCTTTGAAATAGCCCCAATTGAACATAACTTTTCTAACTCTCTTACAGATATGTCGTCAGAAACAACTCTTTCCGCAAGCGTTAAAATTAAATCGTCATCTTCTAATTTAGAAAGAACTCGCGCATGACTCATAGAAATTTTTCCTCTATTAATCTGCTCTATTACACTCTTTGGTAATCTAAGTAATCCCAATAAATTCGTAATATAACTTCTACTCTTTCCAAACTTTTTAGCTATCTCATCTTGAGTCAAACCAGTATGATTTATATAGTTTTGAAAACCTACGGCAAGCTCTACTGGCGACAAATCTTCTCTTTGAATATTCTCTAAAATAGCAATATCCATCATTTGTTCATCAGTAAAATCTTTAACGATAGCTGGAATCGTCTTAACTCCAGCAATTACACTAGCCTTTGTTCTTCTTTCACCAGCCACTAACTCATAACCGTGAATACTTTTCTTAACAATTATTGGTTCAATAACCCCATGTTCTTTAATTGATTCAGCAAGTTCATTTAAAGCATCTTCATCAAAATGTTCTCTTGGCTGATATGGATTACTTCTAATTTCACTAACGGGAATATGTTTAATATCATTTTCACTTGTAGACTCAACAATATTTTGCTCAATCTTATCAAAATTAATTTGTTCACTATTAAATAGCTGTTCTAATCCCTTTCCTAAAGCTTTTCTCTTATTTTCCATCTCTCTCAATAACCTCCTTGGCTAAATTACTATAAGCCTCAGCTGCTCTACTAGTTGGATCATACTCATTTATAGGTTCTCCATGACTTGGCGCTTCTACCAATCTAATTAAACGAGGAATTATTGTATTAAAAACTTTATCTTTAAAAAACTTTCTAACTTCTTCAACAACCTCTAACCCTAGATTAGTTCTTGAATCTAATAATGTCAATAAAACTCCCTCTATTTTTAACGTTGGATTAAGCCTAGTTTGAGTCATTATAATCGTATTTAAAAGCTGAGTAATTCCTTCCAAAGCAAAAAACTCACATTGCACTGGTATAATAACACTATCACTAGCAACAAGTGCATTAGTTGTAAGTAAACCTAAAGAAGGAGGACAATCAATAATAATATAATCATAATTTTCTTTAACTTCTAAAAGTGCATTTCTAAGTTGCTCATTCTTCTTAAACTGTGCATCCTGATAACCTTTTTCCATAAGCTCAATATCAATACCAGCTAAATTTATTGTTGCTGGAATAATTGATAAATTAGTAAACCCAGTCTTTCTAATTGCTTTCTTAACCTCACAAGACCCATTAAGCACATCATAAACACTATAATTAATATTTCCCTTATTAACCCCAAGTCCAGTTGTTGCATTTCCCTGAGGATCCAAATCTATAATAAGAGTTTTCATGCATAATTTACCCAATGATGCCGCAAGATTAATACTTGTTGTTGTTTTACCTACTCCACCCTTTTGATTAACTAAAGATATAACTTTTGTCATATTATCATCACTGCCTTCTTTACTTCTATAAAATATTCTATCATATATAATGATATTTGTCTAAAGAAAAAACACTTATTTTTTAAGTGTTATCATCTTACTAATATTCCCCTTACCATCCATAATCCACAAATAATAATGCTTACTAACAATTACTTTTTCTTCAACATGATTATCCTCTATTTTCTTAAAACAAATTGAAGTTTCTTTTGGATCACTTTTAGTACTTTTTAAACAATAATAACTAGCACTACTATTAAAAGTAAGAACATTACCATCCAGTTTTATATCACTAATCATTTTATCAACATCTCTAACCGCTGTCGCATAATACCCATCATTCTTCTTATCATAAAATAACTTAAATGATCCAGCAATAAACACTCCTAAAATAAACATTGCTGTAATAATATAATAATCACGAAGTCTACTTTTCATTAACATCACCCCTATAATCTTTAAAAAATTTATTATAAACTGGTTTTAATAATTCACCAACCAAAAACATTATTAAAGATGCACATATTACTACTAAAATATTTTTTAAACCCAATCCTGTAACAATAAAATACTTAGAAAGCGGCGTTGTTAATATAAGTATCTGAACAAAAAGAATTATAAGCATTCCAATATTTAAATACTTATTATCAAAAAAACTCTTATTTATCACATTTCTTTTAGGATTTTTACAACTAAAAGCAAACAATAACTCATGAGCTATTAAGAATATGAACATCAAACTTCCTGCCGCATTTACTCCAAGACTCTTAGAATAATAAATAAAGAATCCCATCATCAAAACTGATTTTAAAAATGCTCCAATAAATATTTTACTAACTAAAAATGGTGTCATAAAGTTGCCTTGCATATATACTCTATTATCATTATCATAATCTTTCTCATAAGCTAGCATTATCGCTGGAATTGAATCTGTAACTAAATTAAGCCAAAGAAGCTGTATTGTCGTAAACATTTCAACATTCATAATCATAGAAACAAATACTAAAATTACTTCAATAATATTTCCCGCAAGCAAATACAATATGACTTTTTTAATATTACTAGTAATTCTTCTTCCTTCCACTGCACCATCAACTATGGTTGCAAATGAATCATCTAATAAAATACAATCAGCAACATTTTTTACAACCTCTGTACCAGTAATTCCCATACCAATACCAATATCAGCTTGTAAGATAGCTGGAGCATCATTAACTCCATCACCCGTCATTGCTACAACATTATTCTCTCTCTGTAATTCATTAACAATTTTTAACTTAGTATTAGGTGATACTCTTGCATAAACGCTATACTTATTAACCGCTAACGCAAGCTCATCATCACATAAATCATCAATATCCTTACCTAAAATAGCTTCTTTATCATTACTAATAATTCCAACTGTTTTACCAATCGCAATAGCTGTATTTAAACTATCCCCCGTAATCATAATTGGTCTTATTCCAAACTTTTTACAAGAATCTATGGCAAAACCTACATCATTTCTTGGTGGATCCATCATTCCCATAAGTCCAATAAAAATCATATCTTCTTCTGCATTATCAACCGAATATGCAAACGCTAATATTCTAAGTGACTTTTGAGCTGCCTCTTCCTCAGCATCTTTTATCTTTTTAATTACTGAATCATCAAGCTTTAAAACTTTACCATTTAATAAATAACTCTTACACTTCTTTAAGACCGAATCTAAACTACCCTTAGTATAAAATTTCAAATCTTTACCATGACGAACCAAAACACTCATCATTTTTCTCTCAGAATCAAAAGGATGTTCTAATACTCTTTCATAATCACTTACACTAGTTTGTTTGCCTTCCAAATATTTATAAATAGCAATCTCGGTCTCATCACCCAAATATTTTCCATTAGAACAAATAACATTATTACATAACACTGCACATTTTACTAATTCATTATCTGAAGATACATCACTCTTTTCTTCATTATCATAAAACAAATACTTAATTTCCATCTTATTTTGGGTAATAGTTCCCGTTTTATCAGAACAAATTACATTTGCAGACCCCAGCGTTTCAACACTGGCTATCTTTCTAATAATAACATTCTTCTTCGCCATGCTAGTCATACCAATAGATAGAATAATAGTTATAACTGAAGAAAGCCCCTCCGGAATAGCTGCAACCGCTAAAGAAATTGATAACATTAGTACATCAACAAAATCATTTTTAAGAATAAACCCAACAATCATCATTAAAAGAATAATAAAAATAATTATATAAGATAACACTTTACTCAAATGATTTATTCTCTTTTGTAGTGGCGTTATGTCCTTTTCTTTATTTATCAAACTATCCGCAATTAAGCCAAGCTCAGTATCCATTCCAGTTGCAGTTACTATATAAAAAGCATGACCATTTAAAACATTACAGCCAGCAAACACCATATTCTTTCTAGCATATAGTTCAGTAGTCTCCGAAATATCGCAAACCTCTTTTTTTATTCCCTTAGATTCACCAGTTAATGTCGCTTCACTTATCGCTAAATCATTTTCACGAATGAGTCTTCCATCAGCAGCAACATAATCTCCAGCTTCTATCTCAACAATATCGCCGGCAACCAAATCTTCAGCATTAATTTTTACCTTCTTGCCGTCTCTTAACACATAACAAAAAGTTGTAAACATCTTATTTAACTCACTGATTGACTCATCAGCCTTTTTTTCTTGTATAAATGACAAAATAGCATTAATAAAAACAATTACTAAAATGATAATCGTATCAACATAAGACTCATGAGAAATAAATGAAATAACTGCTGAAAATAAAGAAGCAATTAAAAGCAAAATAACCATAGTGTCTTTAAACTGTGACAAAAACATCAAAACAAGAGACTGTTTTTTTGGCTCTTTTAACTTATTTTTTCCATTTTTATATAATCTATTTAAAGCTTCATTACTAGATAGTCCTTTTTCAAAACTCTCGTAATATTCAAAAACCTCCTGTAAACTTTTTTTATAAACTTCTTTCATAAAACACATCCTTTACAATACAAATGATAAACCAAGCATAATTAATAATAAAATAAATAGAAATATCAACACAACAAGAAATACCCTAACAAATAAAAACGAAAAAACAAACTGTCTTCTTAGCCCACAATATGAACAGTACTTGCTATGTTTTACTAATTTCTTTCCACAATTATGACATCTCATTATAATGCTCCTTTTATATAATAAACTATCCGTAAACTATCACTATCAGCATCTTCCCTATTAACAAAATAGTCATGAACTGCCTCAGCAATTACCTCACTATAATTACCTAAGTTGAAAGATTCAGCCGCATATTCTGACATATTAACTTCACTAATATTTAAATTATCCAATATTCCTTTCGCAAAATATTCATTCAAAAACAAATTTTCAAAATCAGCAAACTCAATCATATTATCTTCATTAACATATAAAAACGAATTATTACCAAAACTTGATAAAGCATAGTAATATAGTAAATAATGTCCCAATTCATGAGCTAACAATGACTCCCAAGAAGCATTCCTAACATACCACTGGCTCCTTATATTATAACTATTCATGATATCTTTATTCAAAAAGAAATAACTATTTAGCAAAATCTCTGTCTTATTAACAAGTTTATCCGAATTCTTTAAAATATTATTAAGCGGATTAAAAACTGCTATAAAATCATTATCATCATCAGAATTTGTAAGTGTTAAATTAGTTAGTCTATTTAAAGTATTTGGAAATAATCCATCATAAACATCTAAAACATTAAAAATTTTTTCTGATGTTTCTAAATCTAAATCACATAAATTAATATTCATAATACCGTATTTTTCTTCGTAAGCCACCTGTTTTCTAGATAATTCTTCATCATAAACACACTTCCAAGATTGATTACTAGTATCTTTTTTTATTAAACTTTTTGCCTCTAATTCTGAATCTATTTCATCTACATATAAAATATTATTATCCAGTAAAGTTCTATAATAGCCGTGCTTGTAATAAAAATATTTCTGATTTAAATAAGCAAAAGGTCTAAATAAATCCATTTGTCTATACGCAACTAAACCAGCACCTATCGTAAGTATAATTACGCATAAAGAAAAATACATACCAATTCTTTTCCTAAGAGCAAAACCAGCACCCTTAAATAACTCCTGATTATGGGGATCTTTAAAAAACATAAATCCCTTAGCAGTCACTTGTCCACAATAAGGGCAAAAATTATGTTCATAATCTATTATTTGTCCACATTTTTCGCATTTATATTTCATACTGTTCTCCTTTACTATAATTAGTATAACAAAAAAGAACTCTATTTTAAAGAGTTCTCTGCATCTTTGATTGCTTCTTTTAATTCTTCCAAGCTCATTTTATTGTATCCTTTAATACCTAAAACTTTCGCTCTTTCTTTTAAATCTATTTCTTCTTCTTTTGGTTCAAAACCATCTGAAATATGACCAGTTTCAACTAATTCTTCAATTTCTTCTTTAGTAATAGTTTCTCTTTCAATTAAAGTATCAGCAAGTAATCTAACTAATTTCTCATTTTCTTTTAAAATTCTTGTAGCTTCCTTATAACACTGACTCATAATCTTTCTAACTTCTTGATCTATTTCTAAAGCAACAGCATCACTAAAGTTTTTACTCTTATTATAATCACGTCCTAAGAAAACGCCTTCACTTTTTTGTTCTAATTGTACAGGTCCTAAATCACTCATACCGTACTCAGTAACCATAGAACGAGCAATCTTAGTGGCTTTACTAAAGTCATCACTAGCCCCAGTAGTTATTTCACCAAAGAATAATTCTTCACTCACTCTACCACCAAGCAATCCGGTAATAGTAGATAGAAGTTCACTCTTAGTCATAATCGCAATTTTTTCTTCCTTAGGAAGCATCATTGTATAACCACCAGCTACACCTCTAGGAATAATTGTAATCTTATGAACAACCTCAGCATCAGGAACTTTCATTCCAATTACTGCATGACCACTTTCATGTAAAGCAATTAATTCTTTCTCTTTTGGTGTAATTGTATGACTTACCTTAGCAGGTCCCATTAAAACTCTATCAGTTGCTTCATCAATTTCAGCCATCGTAATTGCTGGTAAATTTCTTCTTACCGCTAGAAGTGCTGCTTCATTAAGTAAATTTTCTAAATCTGCCCCACTAAATCCTGGTGTACGTTTTGAAATATTAGATAAATTTACACTCTTATCAAATATTTTATTACGAGCATGAACATTTAATATAGCTTCTCTTTCCTTTTGATCTGGAAGACTAACAGTAACTTGTCTATCAAATCTACCTGGTCTAAGTAAAGCTGGATCTAAAACATCAGGTCTATTGGTTGCAGCAATAATAATAATTCCTTCGTTAGCACCAAAACCATCCATTTCAGTTAATAATTGGTTAAGAGTTTGCTCTCTTTCATCATGGCCACCGCCTAAACCAGTACCTCTTTGACGACCAACAGCATCTATTTCATCAATAAATATTAAGCAAGGCGCTGATTGTTTAGCTTGTTTAAACATATCACGAACACGTGAAGCCCCAACACCAACAAATAACTCAACAAAATCAGAACCACTAATATAATAAAATGGTACATTTGCCTCACCAGCAACAGCTTTAGCAAGTAATGTTTTACCAGTTCCTGGAGGCCCTACAAGTAAAACTCCCTTTGGAATTCTAGCACCAAGTTTTTGAAATTTCTTTGGATTTTTTAAGAAATCAATTAACTCAGCAACTTCTTCTTTTTCCTCAACAAGACCAGCAACATCACTAAATTTAGCCTTAGCTTCCTCATTTAATTTAGCACGGCTTCTTCCAAAGTCCATACTATTTTTATTACTTCCACTAATCTTTGAAAATAACCAAATAGTTGCACCAATTAATAATACAGTTGGAACAACATTGATTAAAACCGTTACAAATCCATTATTTTCTGGATTAGCATTCGTAATAACCTCAATATCATCTTCATCAACATACTTCATTACTTTCTCTAAAACAGTATCAGATAAAGGTGCATTAACTCTAAAGCTTTCAGTACTCTTATAATCTTTTAAAGCACCATCAATAACATAAACACCTGAACCATTCTTTGGTGTTATCTCTAACTTAGTAACTTCTCCTTCAGATAATCTTTTAATAAACTCATCATAAGAATACTCATAAACCTTATATTGAGATAAATTAAAAAACAATAATACTCCAATAATAACAATAAATAATATCGCATACGGAACTGACTGTTTAGTATAACTTTTCTTATTCTTCATCAAACTCTTTCTCCTTTTTTACATACCTTAATATTATATCATAATATTCATCACTTTGTTTATCAAATTTACTCTTTTTTACGCCTGCAAGCCATAAAATTTTACCATCACTATCAGTAACAACTGGCACCCCATCTCTTTTATCAGAAGGAACCTTTTCATCAATCAAAATATTCTTAATTTTCTTGCTACCATTTAAATTTTTAACAAACATAATATCACCATTACATCTTGATCTTACATGTAGTGGTAAACTTATCTCCTTAGAACTTAATCTAATAATATAATTACTTTTTGAATTAATATCTTCACTTAACTTTTCAATATAACCAAAAGGAAGCATAACTTTATCTTCAAATATATAATCAAATCTTTTTAAACCGGCATCATTAACTTTAAACTCTAAGATATTATAATACTTTACAACCATAATCTTCTTAGGTAAATTAACCTGTCCACAAGACTTACTATCAATCAAATTAAAGATTAGATTTAAATGCTTATCATTAATATTAATAATTTCACCATTATATAAATTAGAAAATATCTCACACAGTAAACGTTTTTTTAGTAGAAGGGGTAAAACATCAAACTCATTCAAATCTAATCTATTAAATGAATATAAACGACTATATAAAATTTTAACCTCATTTTCAACATAATCATCATATTCACTTATAGTATGACTGAACTTTATGAATTTCTTGTGAATTTTAGGATTAATATCTTTAAGTATTGGTAAAACATCTAAACGATACCTATTTCGTGTAAAACTCTTATCAGCATTAGTATAATCAAAAGAAGAAGGAATATTCCTCTTAGAATTAAATTTATTAATATCTTCTTTTGCAACAAACAATAAAGGTCTAACTAAAAATTTACCTCTAAAATCACTAATCTCTCTAAACCCAGCATAACCTCTAAAAGATGCTCCCCTAGATAATCTCATTAATACTGTTTCTACCAAATCATCTCCGTGGTGAGCTGTAAACAAGTATCTAGAATGATATTTAGTTAATACTTCTTCAAAAAAATTATATCTTTTTAACCTAGCCGTTGCCTCAAAATTCTTAGTAATTTTATTCTCAAACTGATAATATTCAAATTTAACATCACGCTCTTCACAGTACTCCTTCATCAGCCTATATTCCTCAAAAGACTCTTCACGCACCATATGATTAACATGAGCAACAACAACATTAAAATTACAATCCAAAAGTAAATTTAATAAACACATAGAATCAGGCCCATAAGAGCAAGCCAAAACTACGAGTTCATCATCTAAAATATTTAAACTTTCTAAAAAATTTACAACGTCCTTCATACAAATCTCCTTAAGTAAATAGTCTATCTTAATATTTAATTTAAATCAAGAATAATATTGCAAACAAAAACCCCAATTAAGGGGTAAAAGAAACATTTTAAACTAACGTTTAGAAAATTGTGGTGCTCTACGAGCCTTTTTAAGTCCATATTTTTTACGTTCTTTAACTCTTGGATCACGAGTTAAGAAACCAGCTTCTCTAAGAATTTTCTTATATGCATCATCTCTTGATTGGTCAGTATCAGCATCAAGTTCAACTAAAGCCTTAGTAATAGCAAGTCTAATAGCTCCAGCTTGTCCTGAAAATCCACCACCATTAACTTTAACAAAAACATCAAATGTATTTTCATTATTAGTTAATACTAACGGTTGTTTCAAATCCATAACAAGTGTAGGAAAAGGCATATACTCATTTACATCTTTTCCATTAACTATAATATTACCCTTACCAGTAACTAACTTAACTTGAGCAATAGAACGTTTTCTTCTGCCTGTTGCAGTAACTTCACTTTTCTTCATAATCTCTCTCCTAATCAATCGTAATAGCAGTTGGTTTTTGAGCCTCTTGCTTATGTTCTGCTCCAGCATAAACAAATAACTTACGATACATTTGTCTACCTAAAGGTCCATTTGGAAGCATTCCCTTTACTGCTCTTTCTACCATTTCTACTGGATAATTTTCTAACATAGTCTTCGCATTACGAGTTCTAAGTCCACCTGGAAATCCAGAATGATTATAATACATCTTATCATTAATCTTATTACCAGTTAATTTAACTTTAGATGCATTAACAATAATTACATAGTCTCCACAATCAATATGTGGTGTAAATGTTGCTTTATGTTTTCCTCTTAAAATAGTAGCAGCCTTAGTAGCAACTCTACCTAAAGGTAACTCAGCAGCATCAATTACATACCACTTACGATCAACTGTTTCTTTTGTTTGCATAAATGTCTTCATAAAATAATTCCTTTCATTACTCTCATAAATTTAAACTTCCCACGTCGCCAAATAAAAGAGTAAATCAAAATGTACCAATATGAATTATATGAAAAACAATCCCAAAAGTCAATAAAAAATGTGAATAACTTACAAATTATCCACAAATTCTTTTAAATCTTTCACAAACTCGCTCATTTCCAAGAAGTTTTATAATTTCAAATAAATCAGGAGTAGTTAACTTAGTAGTAAGTGATACCCTAATAACATTACTAATATCGGCTATACTTCCCCTAAACTCATCAGGATTTTCTTTATACTCCTTCATATTAGTATTATAACCCATCTTTTCAGTAAGTTCTTTAATCTTATTAAACCAAGTTTCTTTATCATCATTAATATCAAAAAAGTCACTTAAATATGTAGAAACTATTTTCCTCGCATCTTCCTCATGTTTCAAAAAACTAAAATCAAAATCTACATCGGAAAACAATTCATCATACATATACCAAATATTCTTCTTTATTTCACTATAGCAAGCAAAATCTTTTCTTGGTTTTTTTTGCTCTCTTTCAATATTTAAAACTGAAATAGTATAATCTCTATATTGTTTTATAAGCTGGTTAAACTCATTATCAAACTCCTTAGACCAATTATCTAAATTTGCAAAGACCTCTTCAGCTTTCAATCTACTTAAATAATTTTTAGAAATATTTAATAGTTTTTCTATGTCAAATAAAGAACCCCCACTTGTACTCATTTTATTAAAACTAAAAGTAAAATCATTATAATCTTTATCTTGATTTTGTAAGAACCAACCATCAAAATTTGAATTTAAAAGTGTTGCAAAATAAAGTTTTACCGCTTCTGTTGGTATTCCCTTTTCGTGATAAAAAGCTACTGCTGCTTCTGGATCTTTACGCTTACTAAGTTTTCTAACCACTTCTCCATCTTTTTTATTAAGTGGTAATAAATGAGCAAACTTTGGTTTTTCAAATCTACAAGCATCCCATAACTCTAAATGATAAGGAACAGAAGAAATATATGAATCATCCCTTGTAACAATAGTTACTCTCATAAAATGATCATCACAAACATGAGCAAAAGCATAAGGCGGAATTCCGTCAGACTTTACTAAAACTTGGTCTATATCATTCTCTGGTAATTCAATTGTTCCTTTAATTAAATCTTTAAAAACAATCTTTTTATTAAAATCGCCCATTGACTTTAACCTTAAAACCCATTTATCGCCATTATCAATATGAGCTTTTACTTCAACATAAGTTAGATTACGACACTTAGCATACCTACCATAATAACCTATTCTTTCTTTCTTATGCTCTTGATGTTCTCTCATGTGAGTTAAATCATCTTCACTGCAAAAACAAGGATAAGCTCTTCCAATAGATACTAAATACTTAGCAACAGTATGATAAATCTCTTTTCTTTGACTTTGAATATATGGTCCATATTCCCCACCAGAATTAGGTCCCTCATCAACTTTATAATTATATTCTTTTAAATCCTGCATAATTAAATTTATTCCATCATCAATTGCTCTTTTATCATCAGTATCTTCAATTCTTAAAATAAATACACCATTACTTTGATGAGCAAATCTTTCAGGAACAAAAGAAGCAAATAAATTTCCCATGTGCATTCTACCCGTTGGACTAGGTGCAAAACGACAAACTTCTGCTTTTTCATCAAGATTTCTTTTAGGATACTTCTTTTCCAAATCATCAATTGTAAGCCTTACATCAGGATAAAGAAGCTCTGCAAGTTTTTCATTATCAGTCATAAATATCTCCCGTCTTTCTTCCCTACAATTCTAACAAAATAATCCCTTAAAATCAACTACATACTATAATTATTGTCCAGCCAAATTCTAGCTAAAGCATCAATTATAAATAATGTAAAAATTAGTAAATACAAAAAGTTAATTTTCTTATCTTTCACATTCGCTAATTTTATCACAAATGGATATACATAATATAATCCAAATAAAGCAAGAATTCCAAATCTAAGACCAGGAATAAGTGCAATTCGCCCTTCAAAATTCATAAATTTATCACTATAATCCCAAAGCGGTCTAAAATCAATTATATAAGTTGCAATAAGTTCTAATAATACACAAATAATAGTCGTTTCAAAAAACAAAATAATAGGTCTAATATTAACCTTACCAATCATTACTTTCTTATCTTTACATTTATAAAACAATAAAATTACAGCAAGTCCACCAAATCCATATATGGGTAACCATGGTCCAAACAGTGACCCACGATTTACCAAAACATGATCCTCTACTATAAAAAGAAACTCTTCATATAGCCAACCACAAATTGCAAAAATCAAAAATGCCAAAATATATCTTTTTAAAAACTTCATAAAAACTCCAAATTAATGCTTATGCATTTCTGTGTGACCATCAATTCCATATTTTTTAGAAATTGGATCTTTAAAAATTGGTCTTTTAAGAGGCATTAATGTTGCAACCATATAAGTGCCAAATAATACAAATAAAAGAACAACTGCAATATATTGATATATAAAACCAAGAGAATTCATGTTTATAATATAATTAAATAAATATTGTGAACAAAAGATAGTAATATAGAAATAAATAATATCAAACCACAATATCGCTTTTTTAGTTATAAATGTATACGTATAAAAAATAAGCGGGATAAGTATCACAATTACCAATAAACTAGCAGTTTTAGCAATAAAATAATTTTCATTCATTCCAAATTTAAAACCATCAAACAATCCCCAAATAAAGCTTGGCGTAAGAGCAATTTTAATATGCTCCCAAGTACTTTCATTCACAGCTGCAAATATAGCAGCTATTTTGTTATGTCCACTCATTTCATACAAAAAATGTAAAAGTGTACCAACAATAGATATTACAATAAAACTAATCCACATAATTATTTTTCCCTCTCTATTCTAAATTTATTTGTAATTCTTAAAGTATTTAGTATTGCAAGAATTGTAACTCCCGTATCAGCAAACACGGCAAACCACATATTAGCAAGACCAAATACACTCAAAAGTAGAATAATTACTTTCACAGAAATCGCAAATATCAAATCTTGTTTAATTATCATTTTCGTATACTGTGAAACTCTTATTCCAAGTGGTATCTTAGCTAAATCATCATTCATAAGAACAATATCACTTGCCTCAATAGCTGACTCCGAACCAATTCCCCCCATGGAAATTCCAATATCTGCTCTTTTTAAAACTGGCGCATCATTTATTCCATCACCAACAAACGCCGTAATTCCACTTTTATTTACACTATCAAACTCGTTAAATTTATCAGTTGGTAACATTTCATACTCTATCTCATCTATCCCAAGTTTCTTTCCAATTGCAAGCGCTATCTCTTTTTTATCTCCAGTAAACATATAAGTTTTAACTCCCAAATCTTTAAGATTTCTAATAATCTCAAAAGCATTATCTTTAATACCATCAGTAAGCATTATAGAGGCCTCATGTTTACCATCTATCACAACATGCACATCTGCATTTTTCTTGCAATCGCAAATCTTCTTATTACCAATTAATACCGCATGTTTATTATAAACAAAACTAACTCCTTTACCATCTAATTCTTTAAATTTCGTAATTTTTTGGCCACTACTCTTACCAAGTTTTTTAAGCGAACTAGCAAGCGGATGATTACTCATCTCTTCCCCACTAACAACAATATCAATAATTTCTTCTTTACTATATTTACTATCTTTATCAATTTCTACATCATTAACTTTAAATTCACCACTAGTAAGTGTCCCAGTCTTATCAAAAACAATATTTTTTATATCACATAAACCATCTAAATAGTTGCTACCCTTTATTAAAATACCATTTTTACTAGCTGCCCCTATCCCAGTAAAATAGGAAAGTGGCACAGAAATAGCAATAGCACAAGGACAAGAAATAACTAAAAATGTTAACCCTCTATAAAAACTTTCTTTCATTGACACTCCAAAAATCGGAAGCATAAAAATTACTAAAATTGCTAATCCCAAAATTATTGGCGTATAGTATTTACTAAGTTTACTAACAGTAGTCTCTAACTTTGTCTTCTTATCCGTAGCATTATCCAAAAGCTCTAATATTTTCGCAACCGTTGAATCAGCATATAAAGTAGTAGTTTTAACATGAATAACATCCCCTTTATTAATTGACCCAGATAGCACCTTATCACCAGTTTTAACAAAACAAAGTGCACTTTCTCCAGTTAGCGCTGACTCATCCAAATACGTCTCCCCTTTAAAAACTACGCCATCAACAGGAATACGCTCTCCTTTTTTAACAACAAGTTCATCACCCGGTTTAATATCTTCAACATTAGTTTTAACTATTTTTTTACCATCAACTAAATTAGCATAGCCCTGTTTAAGTTCCAAAATACCCTTAATTAATTTCCTACTGTTATTTAATGCCTTCTCTTCTAACACTTTACCAATAGTATACAAACTAATAACCATCGCACCTTCCATAACTTTATCTATACAAAGCGCCCCAACACAAGAAATTGTCAAAAGCATATTTTCATTAATAGTATGGCTTTTAAATAAAAGTTTAACCGCTTTAATAAATGTTTTTTCCAAAAGAAATCCATAACTAATAATATAAAGAACTATCCTAAAATTTTTACTAATTGGCAAATACATAGCACCAACAAGGACGATAAGTCCAATAATCAAAAAATAAATATTAGTTTCCTTCTTAATTTCTTCATTAATACTTACACTAGCATCAGGTTCTACCGCTTTTACTAACCTATTAAGCTCGCTTAAAGCAATATCTTTATCAGACTCATAACTAATTTTTCCTGTACTAAAATTAACAACCACATTCTTAAAATTACTATTTTTATTTAAAGTATTTTCTACCTCTTTAGCACAACCTGCACAATCTAAATTATTTATATTATACTTATATTTTTTCATTTATTATCTCCTTTACATGTGATAATGCTACCTCATAAACATCTTTAACATGTTCATCATCTAACGAATAATAAACTTCTTTGCCAACCCGGTTACACTTAACAATTCGTTCTTCTCTAAGAACTGAAAGCTGATGAGAAATCGTCGACTTAGTCATATTTAATACATTTGCAATATCACAAACACACATTTCATTGGTATCTAAAGCAAATAAAATTTTTGCTCTTGTACTATCACCAATAACTTTAAAAAAATTAGCTATTTTAGTAATTACTACATCTTTTGGCATTTCTTTCAAAGTCTTTTTAACTACACTGTCATGAATAACATTACAATCACATTCTAAACATTTACAATCCATATAGCCTCCATTATCATTATAGTTGAATACTTGTTCAACTGTAAAGCAAAAAAAAAAGAAAATTATATCTTCTTAGTTTCCTCAGTTTCCAAATTAAAACTTTTACGTTTTTCTTCTAAATCAAATAAAAGTATTTCTTGAAATTTCTTATCTATATCCGCATCCCCAAGCTCTCTGTTTACGCGTCTAACAATTGCTTCAACTTGCTCAGCACTAGAAATTGATTCTGTAATTTTCTTTCACAATAAAACATATCATTTATCATATTATCTTTTATTTGCCTTGAAACGTCTTTTTACAGAATCTTTAAAATCATCAAATAAACCAATGTAATCTACTTGTATTTCACTACTATCTAGCATTTTAATCTCTCAATTAATTTCATATTTTTCTCGTACTTAATCTTAATTAAGTCATCATCTACATTTATAGAAACTCCTATCTTTTCATCAGTTAGATCCTTAATTTCAACAGTAATCTCACTCTCAATTTCTGAATCTAAATATTTTTTAGTATCGCATACTTCCAAAAACATAAACGGATATTCACCAAAATTAAACCCAGTAAATTTTTTATTTAAAAACAAATTAATATCTTTTTCTTTTACAAAACCTACATTTAAATATAAATAACCCTTATCTTCTCCATCATTAAAGGAAATTTCAAAATTAATATTATAACCTTTTACATTATTACAAATATGTTTTCCAACATAAGCAACAGCTTCATTTATTTTATACTCTTTACCATCAATAATAAGCATCATATCACTCCCTGAACATTATTATTATAAATAAAAAACGAGTATAACTCGCTTAACAATCAATTGGTGACCTATATGGGATTCGAACCCATGAATGTTGCCTTGAGAGGGCAATGTGTTAACCATTTCACCAATAGGCCTTGCAACAAACATTATACACAAAAAATAATGTTTATGCAATAATTTTATCTTTGTTTCAAATACTTACCTATATCTTTTAAACTAAATTTACTGCCATAATTTAATATCGCATTAGAATAGACTTTAACAGATATAAATCCAATAATCACGCACATTACAATTAATAATCCAATTGAAATAACTACATCCCATACATTAGCTATCCCAAGCATATATCTTGAAGGCATATTAAATGGTGAAGAGAATGGAAATAATGAAGCAAAAACACTTACACTACTCTTTGGATTCATCATAGAAAAATAAGCTAAATAAAACGCAAAAACTGAAAGCATTGAAACCGGACTATTAGCACTTTGTATATCTTCAGGCTTTTGTACTAAAGAACCGGTAAGTGCAAATATTAATGCAAATAAAGCATAACCCAAAACAAAATATAAAATTATAATTACCCATACGGCAAAATTAATAGAACTTAAATTAATTACCCCACTTAAAATTTCACTTGGTAAAAACATCTTAGCACATATAATTCCAAACCCAAGTAATACAACTAACTGAATTAAACCAGTTACACCTACTCCTAAAGTTTTTCCTAAAACAATATTCTTAGGACTAGTTGATGTTGTTAAACTTTCAATAATCTTAGAGGTTTTTTCAGTCGTAACTGAAGAAGAAACCTGACTAGCACAAAAGAAAACTGCATAAAAAAGCACTATTGAAAACATCATCATCGCAAATGTACTATTGCCACTATCCGAATTAGATAAATAATTATTATTAAGTTCAAAACCTACATCTAAATCTTCAAGTTGTTTACTAGTAAGACCTAAGTCTACTAATTTCTTATTATAATAAATACTCGTAATTTGATTAACAACAACCTCAGTATTAGTAGAAGATAAATTCATGTCAGTCTGATAATCCTCAAACATTATTTTATTGCCATCCAATTTAAAACTTATAATCTCATCATACTCATCATTATCCAGTGCCTCTTGAGCATCACTTTTTAAAAATTCGCCACTTGAAAAACTAATTTCATATCTCAAATCTTTATTGTCACTTAATGCTGACAAACTCTCACCCAAAAGATTATCGTTATCCACAATCAGTAATCTAGAATTTTCATCATCACTATTAAATGCTTCTAAAATTCTTGGAATATTTGTCCCTACTAATATAATCAAAAGAAAAATAATATTACTAACTATAAAACTTTTTCTTTTAATCATATCCTTAATCGTAAACTTTGAAACAATCAACATTTCTTTCATTGTTACTCACCAACCTTCTCAATAAAAATTTCATGTAAAGTAGGTTTAATCACTTTAAATGTTTTAACATCTATATTATTTTTAACGAGTTCCTTTAATAGTTTTCTTCTATTATCAGCATCAGCACTAACTAAATACTCATCATCATTCTTATCTAATACATCTACTTTAAGTTTCTTAAGTATTCCATCTATCTCATCGGTTGTTTCAATTAAAACTTTATTAGTTTCATAACTATCTTTTATCTCTTTTAAATTGCCACTTAAAACCGTTTTCCCTCTATTTAAAATAACTAAATCCGAACAAAATTCTTCAATAACACTCATTTGATGAGATGACATAATAATGTATTTTCCACTTTTTACAAGATCTTTCATTATTTTACTAAGAATTTCTGTATTCACTGGATCTAGTCCACTAAAAGGTTCATCCAAAACAATTAAATCAGGATCATGTAGCATAGACGTAATAAACTGTACTTTTTGCTGATTACCCTTTGAAAGTTTTTCGGCTGGACTATTAATATATTCCATTAAGTTAAGTTTATCAAGCCACATTTTAACTGCCTTATCAGCTGCTCGCTTATCTAATCCTTTTAAATTAGCAAAATAAACTAATTGATCATATATCGTACTCTTAGGATATAACCCTCTTTCCTCCGGCAAATATCCAAAATTTACATTACCTCTAGTAACCGCTTTACCATTCCAAGTTATCTCTCCACTATCCTTTTTAATAATTCCTAAAATCATTCTAATCGTTGTTGTTTTTCCCGCACCATTAGTTCCTAAAAGTCCAAATACCCCTGGTTCCTCTAAAGAAAAAGAAATATTATCAACAACATGTTTATCTCCAAAATATTTATTAACATTTTTTACTATTAATCCCATACCTATTCTCCAATCAACAAAAGTATAAGGTCATTTTAGTATTTAAGTCAAGAAAAAAACTAGCGGTTTTGCTAGTTCTAATTATTTAATTTCAATATATTTTTTATTTTCAGGAAGTTCTTTCTTTGGAACAGTAATATTTAAAATACCGTTTTCAAATTTAGCATCTATGTTTTCAATATCAACATCACCTAAAGCAAATGATCTTGAATACTCACCATAATATCTTTCTTTTCTAATATAATTCTTCTTTTCATCTTTATTTACTTCTTTTTTATGTGCTCTTACAGTAAGATATCCATCTTTTACTTCAATATTAATGTCTTTTTTATCAAAACCAGGTGCATCTAATTCAATATAATATTTATCATCTTTTTCATAAATATCACATTTCATTTCACCTCTTTTACTAGGTTTTGTCACAAAGAAATCCTCCAAATCATCATCAAATAAAAAATTTCTTGGGATTAAATTCATAAATCTCATCTTCCTTTCACAATTATAATTATATCACTATTTTAGCACTTGTCAATAGCAAGTGCTAACTTTTTTATTAATATCCTTAATTATTATGTACAGGAAAATAAAAAAAATACTAGATATCAAAATCTAGTAAATCTCCAATAGAATTATCTATAACAAATTTAATTAACTTCTTATCATATTTCTCTATTTTTTCTTTTAAATAATTTAAATCAAAGAAACAAATATCAGTTCTCTCAAATAACAAATCTTTAAAATTAGTAACGCCTAATTCCTTTAAATAATCTAAAATTGCTTCTGCATTTTCTTTCATCACAAATAAACTATTCTTAAGATCTTCACTTAACTGACTATTTAATAAATTAATATCATCATCAGTTAAATTATATTTTTTTAAATAATCTATCATAAGCTTTTCACTTCCTCATTACCACCATATAAAGACTTATTTATCATTTCTAAATCTCCATCACTTAATATAGAATTATACGTTATAGCATACTTTAAAGCCTCATTAGGATCAACCTCATGTTTAATTAAAGCATTAAATGCCCTATAAGTCTTTAATCTAGAAATAACTTTATTTCCAAACATAAATTCAGTCTTACGCTTTATTTGTGCAAATCTACTATCAGTATAAATAGCTAATCTATGCCCCTCTTCAAGCATTTCTAAATTAGGATAATCAGCAATTAAAATTAGTATTTCCTCTTCACTAGGAGTTTTTTCTTCAGCAATCCAACTATTATACTTAGTGTTTTGTGAATAAAACTGTTCTAAAATAGTTGCATTAACCTCTTCTTCACTGTAACCATCTGGTCTTACTATTTCACCATTTAATTGACTTTGTTCCGTATTATAAGTCTTCCAAACCGGCAAATTATTCTTAAAAGCATAATATATTCTCTTAACAATTAACTCCTTAATAGACTTTACAGCAGCCGTTGGTGAATTATGAATATACTCATTTAACCCTAGCTCAATAAACTGATCAAGTGCAGTAGCTAAATCATTAGATTTTAACACAGTATAAGAATTTAAACTATTTTCATCACTTTCACTTAAACTAAAGCCATAATTAACTAGTGTATTAATATTTTCTTTTATTTTTGCGCCTCCATCAGTTAATACAGAACCACATTTTTCTAAAAATTTCTTACAGTTAATACCTATATTACCTAAATATTCAAGTAAATTAGCCTGATTTTTAGCATTGCCAAACAAGAAAGTAATAGCTCTATAAATCATAAAATTCAAACCAACACCATACTGAGTTAAAAGATTAGCATTACCTCTAAAATTTTTAAATCCTCTTCTAGTAAAAATAACTGTCCCACGAACTAACATATTATTAATCTCTCTATCTTGAAGTTTATATCCATTTTTTAGTGCATCAATAATACTTACAAAATCTCTAACGTTAGCTCCGGTTAAAACCTCACAAATTCCTCTATCATTATTAACACCAATCTTTTTAATATAACCATTATCATTTAAATATATTGCCATCTCTTTTAGTTCGTTTACATCCGCTATTAATAATTTATTTTGATAATATTGTGGTAACTTATCAAAATCAAAACCAATACTAGCCATTATCTCTTTAACTTTTTGTCTATTTTCAATTTTTTCTATTTCGCTTACTGGTTTAGCAGGTCTCTTCAATACATCCTTATGACTAAAAATATCTTCTTCCGGATTAGTAAATTTAGCTCTAACTGGTCCGTCATCTTTTTGTTTCTCTTCATAAAATTTCTTTAATTTTTCACCATTATAACTATTTAAAAACGTAACAACCTTATCCCAATTAGTATCAGCAAGTGCTGGATTATACGACCTAACAATATTCATTACTGCATAATAATCATCTGGCATAAAAAGTTCATCAGCATCAAGAAGCTTCTTAATTCTTTCTATCTCGCTTCCTGAAACATCAGTTTTTTCCATAAGTTCTAGTCTAAGTTTAAACTTTTCTGAAGCCTCTTTTAACAGTAAAATAAACTTATTTAATTCAGTTTCTTGCTCAGCCGTCAAAATAAACTGATTTTCCCCACTTATCTCACTTAATCCATTTATAAACTCTAGTCTTGCCTTAAAAACATTTTTGTCAGCATCTACCAAAAGATTAGTTACTTTATCAAAAACTTCACCATCTTTTATAGCATCACTAAGAACTTTGACATAATGCTCTTTACCTTCATTAACTAAAGCAAGTTCCTTATCTATTTTTAAAGTTAATTCTCTTAAACCTTCAAGCAAAGCAGAATCAGAAGCAAGTGCTCCATTATTTAAAATTTGTAATAAAATTTCTTTACCTTCCATTACATTACCTTCTTTACTACATCATTTGCTTTTAAACTCTGTCTTATACTAGCCTGTTCATCATACAACACTGATGCTACACTTTCATCTTTAGCAGTTTTAATAAAATAATCAATTCTATCACTGTTTCTAACAATTTTATCTAAAACACTCTTAGTTTCCTCACTTTTTATCGCAGGAGCAAGCACTAAAATATAATTATTAGCTAATCTCATATATATAATTCTACTCTTTTTTGAAGCAAGTCTATAAATTGGTTGGCTATACCCTTCACACTTCTCACTACCTGCAAACATACCTTGTTCCAACTTATGAACTAACTTTGATACATCACTAATATATTTTTTTTCTTGACCAGCAGTAATTGCTGAAAAATAATCTTTTCCACTATTATCAGTCAAATATAATACTTTAAACGAAATATCTTCTTCTTTCTCAGGAATTTTCTCTAAAGGTTCTTGCTTTCTTAATACTCTATAAGTTTCAATACAATCATTTATCTTCCCAATCGCTTCTTTTCGTTCTCTTATTAAGGCATTTTCATCATCTTCTAATAATTTTTCTTTATCTTTAATCGCATTTAAAACATTAACTAAACTAATTAAAATAGAGGCAAGTCTATAAGTTAAGGCTTCTTTGGTGTCTTCACTCGCACTTTGAGCAAGAAACATTCCTAGTTTTTCACCATCTACATTTTTAATCAAAGCATCTTCTGCTTTTATAATGCCTTCTGCCTCTTTAATGTGTTCATCTAGTAAAAGTTTACTATTAGATAGTTCTGTATTTTCCTCAACCTCTACTTTTTTAGTTTTTTCATGTTTACGAGAAAATGCCAAAACACTTTCCATTTCATCTTTAATTGTCTGAATCATTTCCTTCTTAAAGTTTTCAGGAACATCAGCTCTTCTTAACGTATTTTCATAATCAGTTATATTTTTTTCCAACAGCAAAACCGTTACCGCACCTTTAGCATCTGCAAAACTAAGACCATATTGTTCTTCAAAAAGTGAAATAGCAGCATCCATATCACTAAAATTTATATCTTCATTAACTATTTTTTCATAAGCAGCTGCATATTTTTTCTTTTTAGTACTCACAATTTCTTTAAATTTATTTAAAAAAAGTTCATCTTCTTTACTCATTTTAAAAGCGACTAAATTATAACTTTGAACATATAACTCTAATTTTAATTCGCCTCTTTCTTTAGAAGGCATTCCAAGAGACAATTTATCAATATCACTAAAATCAAATATTGGTTTTGTCAAAACTCCATTTTTAAACAAAGCCAAAACATTTCTAGGTAAGTCAAGCATCTCTTTTTCTCTTTCTGATACTTCTCTTTCCTTTTTTAAACATACAGCTAAATTTTGAGTAACTTCCATCGCAACTCTATCTATATATTCTTTAGTTCTTATAATAGAAGGTTCCATTCCCACACCTTCATATTTTCCTCTTATTCTTCTATCAAGCTCTAAAACAGCAAGATAATTCTTAATTAGATTCCTATCACCGGGTTCAGTAGCAATTGATGTAAAATCCAAAAGTTTATCTAAATGAACAATATTAGTGCTTGCTAGTGTTCCTAAATCAGCACTAGTAATCATTTTCTTATCTAACCCATACGTTAGAATAATATTATCTATTTCAATTAAAGCATTTCGCTTATTATCATAACTTGTTTTTTGTAAAGCAGCACTATCTATTCTCTTTTGAAGTTCTTCTAAAAACATCGCAACAGCACTCATTCTATCACCTTCTTTACAATAATCATTTTACCATACTTTTTTTCGTATTTAAAGAGCAAAAGAATTGTTGATTGAGCAAGTAAAAAATGATATAATTAATTTTAATAATAAAAGTATAAAAAGGAGCTCATATGAAAAATGAACCAAACAATGAAAACATTGAATTAAAAAAGAAATTAATAAAAGAAGAAGAAATTAAATTACCTGACCCAAACCAAGAAAAAAAAGCTAACAAAATTATCAACTTTTTATCATCTTTGCTTATATTAATTATTATCGTCTTTGGTATTTATTTTTTAATGAGTAAGGGCATCTTACCGAATCCATTTGAAATAAAAAATGAAAACCCAATTATTCCAATGGATCAAATATCAACAACAACGACAACCACCAAGAAAAGAAATGAAAACTCTGTATACTATAAAGCAAAATCAACAACATGCTCTTTAGGTACCACAGAGATAGAAATCAACAATCAAGAAAACACATTTAATTTTGTTATATTTGACAACGTTTGTACTAAACAAGCATTAACTGGCTCATTTACTTATGATATAGCTCAAAATTCTTATACATTTACAACCGAAACAAATGAAACTTTCTTAGGTAAGTTTAACAACCGCACACTAGTTATTAACTATGGTGGTACAACTTACGAACTGGTAAACGAAAATGAATAATTCTAAAATAGAATCTCTATTAAATGACATAAATATAGATCAGTACAAAACTCAAAAAGTTAACGACTACATCACACTAACCAATTATCAAATTGAAGTATTAAAAAGGTTTGATATAGACCCAAGTCTTTACACAAAATTAAAAGATATAATTTACGTTGCCGAAGAAATTTATGAAGAAACTTTAGACGAAGATTTAAACATAGTATTAGACGAATTATCAGAACGCAACTACTATGAAAACACAAATAAATAAGAACCGAGATACCCGATTCTTATTTATTTTTTATTTTAGCTTTTAGTAGTAATAAACTCTTAACACTCATTATTGGCAAAAACAAAGAAGCAACATCAACTTCAAAATCAGCACTTTTCACATCAATATTTACATCAATAGATTGCATAAAATCAAAATAACAAAAATTCATGTTCTTTTTTAAAAGAACCGCACTATTCTTAAAGTATTTGTTAATATCAAGTAAAGTATACTCTTTTCTATTAACCAAAATTTTTAACCACACTAATCTATCATAAACATCTTCATGAAGGAGTACAATCCTTCTATCACCAAACATTTGATAAAAAAGACTATCATCCAAAGCATAACTAATAAGTCTATTTCTTTCTTCTAAAGAAATTCCTCTTCTATACGGTTCAGTCCCTACTCTAATCAAAAAATCGTTAACAAACAGTTCAGAAAAGAAACTATCAAAAGAATCAATTCCTTCACCAATTAATAAAACATATGGTTTTAAACTACTTAGTGTCTCATTTAGTGAAGCAAATTTTACCTCTTGACTACTACTTATAGTACCATTTTGATAATCTAATAAAGCAAAATATAAATAGTTAATAATAAAATTATCAAAATCATTTTTCAAAGCATCAAATAGTAAATAATAATAATCTAAATCCAATTCGTGTTCGTTTTTTAAGCTAACTATTAAATCCGCACAAATCAAGCATTTTACTCTATCTGGTAAATCTGAAATAAACTTTTTTAATTTAATATCACTCATATCCTTAGGAATTGTGCTTAATAATAATATACTAGAAACATCCCCGCCAACTAAACTAGATAATTCACAAGCATCAAAAATCTTATTTCTAATTAAAGGAAGTAAATAACCACTAGCAACTAAATTATCATCAAAATCATAACTAGCAAGTAAATCTCCAACCATTAAAAAATGAAAAGGATCAAAATTATGCTCCTTATAAAATCTAAACATTAAATTAAGTGCTCTACTGCTTTTTTTCATTTTGTACCACCTAACAAGATAATTATTATATACTAAAAGAGCACTAAAGTAAATAAAAGATCATCTAATTATAAAATGTTAATAAACAGCATCCTGACAAATACACACACCATCTCTATACTCAAAATGGCCATTACAAACCGAAAAACAATCAGTATTATCAATTATGCTCACAACAAAATAAAATATAAATAAATATAAAATAACATGCAAAATAAAACCTATAATCGCTCCAATTATCGCACTTTTAGCATCTTTCTTTCTACTACCTATCCACACGCAAAACAAAATTAGTCCTATTACTGGAAAGAAAAAACCAAGAACGCCAAAACCAAAACTACTATGAGTCTTAATCTGTTTTCCACAATTAGAACAATAAGCATCTCCATTTAATTTATTTCCACAATTTGTACAATACATCCTAACCACTCCTAACTATATTATACCAATTTCAAGTAAAAAATTCATCACTAATATATTAACGCTTAAAAACTAGGTCATTTACATTATGTCTAAAAAGCAGTCCTACATAAAATAAAGTGGGAGGAATTATGAACACAAATTTTACAAGATTAAAAATGCAAGAAGCAATGAAAATAATTCAAAATAATGATTTATGTACTCTAACTTTATGTGATAACGGCACTCCATTTTGTACACCAATCATCTATGATAGCGATTGCTTTTGCGGAAATATAAAACTATTATTTGAAACTTGCGTAGACGGACACTTAGCTGAACTAATTCAAAACGATAATCATTGTTGTTGCCAAATCACAAATAGATGCAATAACAAAGTAGAAGTCGTAACTTTGGAAGGAACATGTGAAATTATCCCTAACGAAAATACATGTCCTTGCTTAAATGAAGAAAGTTGCTTTGTAACAGTAGAATTTACTCCATGTCAAATCACCGGAAGATGCTATTGTAATAAACCTGTACGTCGTACTTGTTGTGGAAACTAAAGGCTATTAATTTAGTCTTTTTTATTTGTTCTCAAAAAAAAGCAGCTCTAACTGCTTTACTTTGCCATTATCTCACAAATCAAATTAGAAATCTGTGTTGGATTTTCAATTGATAATCCCTCAATAAGTCTTGCTTCACTATATAAAATCTTCGCATATTTCTTTAACTCTTCTTTATCAGTTTTATATAATTCCTTTAACTTATTACAAATACTATGACTTTCATTAATTTCTAATACTAGCTTAGCATTTACTTTTTCATCAGTAGGCATTGCATTAATAACTTTTTCCATAGAAGCACTAATATCACCTTCACTAGTTAAACAAACTGGATGATTAACCAACTTTTTAGTAAATCTTACATCAGCAATATCATCGCCTATCGCTTCTTTTATTTCTTTTAACATATCTTTGTTATCTTCATTAATTTTATTAATTTCTTTCTTCTCTTCTTCAGTTTCTAAATCTAATGAACTATCAGCAGCATTCTTAAATTTCTTACCATCAAACTCTCTTAAAGCATTAACTGTAAACTCATCTAGATAATTAGTCAAATATAAAATATCAAAGCCTTTATTTTTAATCTGTTCAACCTGTGGTAATCCATCTATTTTATCAGTAGTTTCACCAGTAGCATAATATATTTCTTCTTGACCATCTTTCATATTCTTTACATACTCATCAAGGGTTATTAAATCTTGTTTTTCATGAGAATAGAAAACTAATAAATCTTGTAATTTATCTTTATTCATACCATAAGTACTATAAATACCATATTTAATTTGTGATCCAAAAGCCTCAAAGAATTTTTTATAATTTTCAAAATCATTTTCTAGCATATCCTTAAGTTCACTATGAATTTTACTTTCTAAAGCTTTAGCAATAGCAATTACATGTCTATCATTTTGTAACGTTTCTCTAGATATATTTAAAGATAAATCATCAGTATCAACTACACCTTTTACAAAACTATAATACTCAGGAACCAGTTCTTCACACTTATCCATAATAAGAACGCCATTAGTATAAAGTTCTAATCCTCTTTTATATTCTTTATAATAATAATCGAATGGTGCATGACTTGGTACAAATAAAAGTGCTTTATAACTAGTCAAACCTTCAGCATTAGTATGAATCACTTTCAATGGTTTATCATAATCTCCAAATCTTGATGAATAAAAATTATTATACTCTTCTTCAGTTATATCTTTCTTAGCTTTCTTCCATAATGGTACCATAGTATTTAAAGTAACCATTTCTTTAAAAGTTTCATATTCATCTTTAGACCCATCTTTAAGTCTTGAATTTTCTACTTCCATCATAATTGGATATTTAATATAATCGCTATACTTTGTAACTATATTTCTAATAGTATACTCTTCTAAATATTCAGAATACTTTTCATCTTCAGTATCATCTTTTAAATGCATAATGATAGTTGTCCCGATATCTTTTTTATCGCACTCATCAATTGTATAACCATCAGTGCCTTCGCTTACCCATTTATATGCTTTTTCTGAATTATATTTTTTACTAAGCACTTCAACCTTTTTAGCTATCATAAAAGCTGAATAAAAGCCAACACCAAACTGACCTATTATTGAAGTATCATTCTGATCCTTATTTTCTTCTTTAAATTTTAAAGAACCAGACTCTGCGATTGTACCTAAATTTTCTTCTAATTCTTTTTCATCCATACCAATACCATTATCAGTAATTTTTAAAATTCTCGCATCTTTATCTCTTTCAATAACTATCTTTAAATCACTTGATGCAGTTTTTATAGAAGAATCAGTAAGCGCCTTAAACACTAGTTTGTCTTCAGCATCACTAGCATTACTAATTAATTCTCTTAAAAAAATCTCTTTATTTGTATATATTGAATTAATCATCAAATCAAGTACTCTTTTTGATGAACTCTTAAACTCTTTCTTTTTCATTCTATTCATCCTTTCCTTTGCCAACATTTACCCATTTTACTGGTTTTGAAATTTTTTCTAGTTCATCTAAAGAAAGTTTAATTGCTGAATTAGAGCTTCCACAAGCTGGATATACAAAATCATGTGCTTTAAGTGATTCATCTAAATAAATCTTTACGTTTTCATTTACACCAAAAGGACAAACTCCACCTGGCGCATGACCAACAATTGCTTCTGTTTCTTCAAATGGTAACATCTTTGCCTTTACATGAAACTCCTCTTTAAATTTATGATTATCTAATTTCATATCTCCAGCAAGAACTATAATTGATGGCTCATTATCAATCATCATGGCTATACTCTTTGCTATCGCAGCTTCAGTTGTATGTAACGCATGCGCAGCTTCTTTAACTGATGCACTAGATTCATCAAGTTCTACTATTCTATTTTCTATTCCGTATTGTTTTAAATATTCCTTAACTTTAATTAATGACATAATTATCCACCTTTCATGAAAAAATTATATCACGTTTTTGGCACTTGTCAATATAAAGTGCTAAGTTTATTGCATAAAAAAATTACAAAATTATAAATTTATAAATACTCAATAACTTCAAGCATTTCTTTAGTTTTATCTCTATTGCTAGGATTATCAAACATATTCTTTTCTAAAATTTCTTTTAAATCATTAACTAAAACTAACTCTAAATTATCATTTTTATAATTATTATAATTTTTATCAATAACATAATGCTTACGATAAACTGTTTTATCATCAAAAGTCGGATAATCCTTTTCATATTTCATAATAGTAACTATTTCTTTACCATACTTTAAAATATTATCAAAATCATTATAAAGAGTTACAAATTCATACGTTCCATAATTTAATTTTAAAAATATTTCATTATAAGATTTAAATACAAGTACATAGACAATATCTATAATGTTAGTAGCAAGACTCATATCAAAAATTTCACCTTTGTTAATTATTTCTGCCATTTATAATCGCCTCTGTAAATAGTATATCATAAGTAAGATTTTTTAAACTTTATTATTGCAAAAAATAACACTTGTTTGATATAATTTAGCTAGCAAGGATGGGGTGAATATTCATGAAAAAAAACAAAAAAGGTATTATAACATTAATTATTGGTGCCATTGCCCTCGTCTGTTCATTATTAGTAAATCGTTATTTAGAAATAGATGATGTATTTTGTGTAATCTTAATGATTATCTCACTAGTTATAGAAGTATATGGACTTTTTCAAATTATTAAAGATACTTATAATAATTAGGTATCTTTTATTTTGAAAATAAAGTATAATAATATTGGTGATAAAAATGTTTAAAAAAGCCATAAAAAAAGCCCTGAATTTTGTTAGACCGCTAGCTTCTGGCTATCTATATTATGACCACAAACTAATTAATAGTCTTTCAACAACGATACTTTTAAATGAAGATGGTGATTTACTAACTACCAAAAAAGTTGCTTCATTATTTGCAATGCAAGATGAATTAAGGGACGTTTTTAAACCAATATTAACAGAAATTCAAAACACATCCGAACGTAAAAAAGCAAAGATTTTAAAAAAATATGGTATTGAAAACACAACTCTAATAACCGTTTTAAATATTTTAATTGATATCGCTGAAAATCCTGGAAAAGTAAAAATAATAAGTCACAAATATTTAGATTTAGCAATTATTCAAATTGAAAATAAAGAAAATACTTTTAAAAGTCAAATGCCTAAATTCTATCAAAGTAAAGAAATTGGCGAAAGCGTATGTATAGTTGGCTTTGCCTTTCCTGAATATAAAGCCTTTAAAGAACAAGCAAATTATGAATTAATTGCTACAAATGAAATTATGAACTTTCCAATTTTCCCAATAAGTGCAATGATTACGAGAAACATTTACGATGATCAAAATCGCATCACTATGTTTGAAATGTCAGATGGTATAGAACTTGGTATGCAAGGAGCACCAATTGTTAACACTAAAGGAGAAATTATCGGACTAGCTGTTGGCAATAAAAATATAGGTCCAAGAAAACTCAGCTATGGCATAGACTCCAAAACAATAATAGAATTTTTAAAAGAAAATAATATAAAATATGAAGAGGTAAAAAATGAAAAATAGAGGCAATATAATAATAATTGAAGGCCCACAAGGTGTTGGTAAAAGCACTATGGCCAATTTTTTAAGAGACAACTTAGCATCATCCAATCTATATAGATTGACAGGAATCAAAGACAAAACAAAAACAGGCTATGATAAAAATAAAAGAATGTACTTAAATCTATTAAACTATATGGAAGAATTAGAAGACACTGAACTAAATTTAATATTTGATAGAACTTTCTTCACTGAACAAGTTTATTGTTTATTAGGTTTTAAAGAATATAGATTTGATGATGTCTACGAAAGATTAGTCCAAAAATTGAACGCATTAGATTTTAACATTTACTATGTAGTTTTATATTTAAATGACACTAGTATTTATGAAAAAAGATTAAAACGTCAGCATCACCAATATCAAGCATTTTCTATTGAAAGCAGTGTTAATCAGCAAAATACTTACTTAAAGTTAGCAGATAATCTAAAAGAAGCAAATATTAATGTTTTAAAAATAGCAACAGATAATTATGAAAAAGCTTATAACGAATTAATCAATAGTATTCCTATTTTAAAGGATTCTAACATAATATATAAAGAAGAGGAAAAATGAAAAATAAAACAAAATGTATAATATTATTAATTTTAATAATTTCACTAATAAGTTTTCTAACATACAATATTTATATGGACAAAAAAGATAATAAACAAGAAGAAAATAACAAAATTGCTAACAATAACACCACTACAACTAGTACTACAACAACGACTACGACTGAAACGACAACCACTTCAACATCAACTACAACAACAAAAGTAACTACAAAAGCAACAACCACAACAAAAAAAGTTGACCAAAGCGATAAATTCGTTTCTTCTAAAGGATATAAAATCACTTATGAAAATGGTGCTTATTACGTTGATGGTTATTTAATAGCTAATAAAACTTATGCCTTATCAAGTGATTGGAAGCCACAAAATACATTTAAAAGCGTTCCAAATAGTGGCTTTGCTAGAGAACCGTTAAATAAGGAAGCTTATGATGCATGGCTGCTTATGAAAAACGATGCTAGCGCCCTAAACCTAAACCTATGGGCTCAAAGTGGCTATCGTTCTTATGATTATCAAAAAGAACTATACGAAAGCTATGTCAGTAAAAAGGGTAAAGCAGCAGCAGACAAATCATCAGCAAGACCAGGACATTCTGAACATCAATCTGGATTAGCCTTTGACCTAAACACTATAACAACATCATTTAAAGACACCGCAGAAGGCAAATGGGTTGCTAACAACGCTTATCTATATGGATATATTATAAGATACCCAGAAAACAAAACCGACGAAACAGGATATATTTTTGAGCCTTGGCATATTAGATATGTTGGCAAAGAATTAGCAAAAGCACTATACAACGGCGGCGACTGGATCACAATGGAAAGCTATTTTGGAATTACATCAAAATACGATGACTAATACTAAGACTATAAGCAAAGCAAAATCTTGTTTATAGTCTTTTTCAAATACAAAAAAAAGAATAGATCTCTCTATTCCTTATAAACTAACTTTGATATTTTGCTTTTCATCTTCATTAGCTTTAAATAATTCTTGCTTTTCAAAACCAAAAGTTTTTGCAACTATATTTGAAGGTACTGATTCAACTAAATTATTAAATGTTGTAACCCTACTATTATATTGAAGTCTTGCATCATTAATTTTGTTTTCTATTTCTACTAAATTATTTTGTAAACTTAAGTATTGTTCATTAGCTTTTAGCTCCGGATAGTTTTCAGCAAGTGCCATAATAGGTACAAATTTTTTATCTATTTTTTCAGCCTCAGAAACACTAAATCCATTACTATTATAACTATTTCTTAATTTTACTAATTCTTCTAAAGTAGTTTTTTCATGTTTTGCATATCCCTTTACACATTCTATTATATTAGGTAACAAATCAAATCTTTGTTTTAATAATACATCAATAGCTGAAGTAGACTCCTTAACTGCATTATTTGCTTTTATAAAGCGATTATACCCCAAAATCATTACTAATGTTAAAATTATTACTATTACTAAACATATGTTAAATATCATTTCTATTCCCCCTTACTGTTCCTTAATAGTCATCTTATTTATATAGCCATCTTCGCTATAATCAAAAGATACTTCATAATTAACTATCTTATATCCTTCAAAATTTTTTAATAAACTTTTAATCTTAACTATTTCATTTGATGAAGTACCATAAGAAGTTTCATTAAAAATTACCTCAATTAATCTATCACTATTTTTCTTATTATTAGTCATAACATCATCTAAAGTCCAAGATACTCTTGATTTAGAAGCAGTTCCAGCAGCAATTTCATATGTTCTATTAAAACTTGCTTTCTCATTTTCTTTTTTCATATCTTCATTTTTTTTCTGAGTATCTTGAATTTTTTTATCTATTTCTTCTTGACGACGTTTTATATCATCTTTAATAGCTTGTTCTTCTTGTGCTCTTTTTTCATTTTCTGCTTTAATACTATTACCTATTCTAACTGCTAAAGTTGTTGATGCAGCTATTAAAATAGCAATTAAAATATACAAAACATATTTTCTTTTCACTACACTACCTCCCAGTTTGGATTTTTCTTCATTTTTTACTGATGTATCACTATCAATAATTTCATCATCATTAGTAAGAACATCAATACTTACATTAAAAAGTTTACTCATTGATGTTAGTTTATCCATATCTGGCTTTGACTGTCCTAATTCCCATTTAGAAACTGTTTGTCTTGTTACATCTAATTTTTCTGCTAATTGTTCTTGGGATAACATGCTTTTTTTTCGCAATAACATCATCTTTTCTTCAAATTTCATATAAACACTCCTTCTACATTTTTTGATATTAAATTCGGAATCAAATTTAATGGCTCAATAATATCATTTCCGTTCAAGTAAGTCTAGCAACTTACACAGGAACTTTGTCAACGATAGTTAACATCTTGCATAAAATCACTAATTCTCACCTATTCTATCTATAAGAATTATAACACATGAAAAGTTGAAAATAAGAAGACAAACTTTAAAACTTACCAGCTTTACATAATATATTAAAATTTAAAAAAGTTATACAAATGTACGAAAAATTATGAATTTTATTAGAACTCTATATAGCTTCATGATATAATTATATTGGTGATAAAATGGAAATAATCGCAGATTACTTAATAGTTCCTCAAAACTATAAAAAAAGACTAATCAAACAATTAAGCCAAGAAAACAAACTATATAATTATAAAATCTTAACTATTAATGAAGTTCAAAAGAAAATATTTTTTGATTATGATGAGCAAGCTATATACTATTTAGTTAAAGAAAAAAATTACACATATAAAAATGCAAAAGAACTACTTACAAATATGTATTATATAGAAAATAAAGATTATCAAAATCAAAAATTAAATAATTTAGTAACTTTAAAAAATGAACTTTTAGAAAAAAAATTATTAAAAGAAGATAATCTATTTAAAAATGCTATACAAAATAAAAATGTTAATATCTATGGTTTTATCCACATTGATAAATGGACAAATCACATAATTGAAATACTAAAAAAATATTCAAACGTAGAGATAATACCTCTAAAAGAAAATGAATATACACATCCAGTTTATGAGTTTTCAAATTTAGATAATGAAATTAATTTTATTGCCAATGACATAATAAGTAAAAATTTAGACTTAAATAAAGTATACCTTGCAAATATAAATAATGATAATATCTCTACAATTAAAAGAATATTTAAAAATTATCATCTTGTAATCAACCTAAATGAAGCAAAAACTCTGTACGAAACCACAGAAGGCTTAAAATTTTTACAAGAATTAAATTTAGAAAATATCAAAAATGAAGAAATCAAAAATAGCATTATAAAAGTTTTAAACAAATATAGTTTTGTTAAAAATATAGAAGAAATTCGTGATATTCTAAAAGAAGAATTTAAAATTACTAAAATCAAAAAACAAAAATATAAAAACGCAATTAGTGAAATAGATTTAAAAAATGACATTCCATCAGATGAAGATACTATTTATTTAATAAACCTAAACAAAGAAACTATACCACACAACTATAAAGATGAAGACTATATTTCAGATAGTGAAAAATTGTCTTATTTAGAAAAAACTTATGAAAAAAACAATAATGAATTCTTTATTTGGAAAAACATCTTAAAAAATACCAAAAATTTAATTATTACAAGTTCAAAACAAAACCTTAAAGGTGGGACAAAAACCTCCCCCCTTATTGAAGAACTCAAACTAGACGTTGTTAAAAAAAGTTATGAACCAAGTAATTTTTCAAACAGTAATAACATCTATAATTTAGGTGTTCTTCTTGATGAATACGTTAAGTATGGAAGCTATAATAGCCAAATACCGTTACTACTAAATACTTACCAAAACAATAAGTATATGACTTACGATAACACTTATCATAATATAGACTTTCAATATAACTCTCTAAATTTATCATACACTAAATTAAATGCATTTTATGAATGTCCATTTAAATATTACTGCTCATATATTTTAAAACTAGATGATTATCAACAAACTTTTGATGCCTACATTGGCTCACTGTGTCATTACATCTTACAAAATATGTTTAATAAGAATTTTGATTTTGAAAAATGCAAAGAAAATTATCTTCAAGAAAACCCTTATGAGCTTACAGGAGAAAATAAAATATTTATGGAAAAAATACTCTTAGAACTCAAACATGTAATAAGTCACATTAACACTCATTTAAATTTAACAAATTACCAAGAAATAGAATGCGAAAAAAATATTGAAATTCAAAATAGTAAGATTAAATTTACTGGTATTATTGATAAAATAATGAAATACGACGATAAAATTGTCATAATTGACTATAAAACTGGAGAAACTGATATTGATTTAAGACTAGCACCATACGGCTTAAAACTCCAATTACCAATTTATATTTATTTAATAAAATACTTATATCCAAAATCTCAAATAGTAGGTATTTACTTACAAAATATCATAAGTCCAATAATTAACTACATTCCTGACAAAACAAAACTAGATCAAATAGACGACCATTTAAAATTAAATGGATACACCCTTGGTAATGAAACTTTAATAAGTGAATTTGACCCAACTTATGAAAATAGCAAGTACATCAAAAGCTTATCGCTTACTCAAAACGGCTTCAGCAGATTTGCTAAACTACTTACAGAAAAAGAATTTAATGATTTAGGTGCCTTTGCTGAAGAAAAAATAAATGAAATGATTTATAACATAAACAAAGCTAATTTTAAAATAGAACCCAAAATAAAAGGTACAGATAACATTAGTTGTAAATTTTGCAAATATCAAAGTATCTGCTTTAAAACTGAAAAAGACAATAAATATATTTATCCTGATGATAAATTAGAATTTTTAAGAGGTGATAATAATGCCTAAATGGACAAAAGAACAAGAATTAGCAATTAATACTGAAGGAAGTAACATTATTATTTCTGCCGGTGCTGGTTCTGGAAAAACTGCTGTATTAACCGAGCGTGTAATTACAAAATTAAAAAATGGCACTCATATTAATGAATTATTAATACTAACATTTACTAACAATGCCGCTGCCGAAATGAAAGAAAGAATAAAAAAAGCAATCAGCAAAATTCCTGAATTATCAGAAGAAATGAATCTGATTGAAAGTGCTAGTATCACAACTTTTGATGCCTACGTATTATCGCTTGTAAAAAAATATCATTACTATCTAAACTTAGACGCTGGACTAAGCATCATAGACTCATCAATTATCAAATTAGAAAAACAAAAGATAATTGACCAGATATTTGTAAGCAAATACCAAGAAAACAATCAAAACTTTATTAACTTTGTTACCAAATACTGCATAAAAAACGATAAAATTCTTAGAAAAAAAATCTTATCTTTAGATAGTTCCCTAGATTTAATAATTAATAAAGAAGAATACATTTCCAATTATATTGAAAATTATTATAGTGAAGATAATCTAAACTCGCTATTTAAATCCTATGAATCCCTTATACTAAATAAAGTAAATTCTATCAAAAACAGCCTAGAAAATATGGGTTATGAAATTGAAGAAAAAGCCTATCAAAAATTTTATACTGTTTTATCACCCTTAATTAAATCTACTTCTTATGATGAAATTAGATCATCTATAAATTTCACAATGCCAAGACTACCCAATGGCTCTACTGAAAAAGCTAAATATTATAAAACACAAATAAGTGAAATTTCCGAATCAATTAAAGAGTTATGTTACTACAATAAAGAAGCTCTTTTAAATAACTTAAAAAGCACTAAAAATGATGCTAGTATCATCATTGAAATAATTAAGGAATTGCATCAAAAAACTGAAAATTATAAATATTCAAAAAATATGTTTGAATTTAATGATATAAGTAAATTAGCTATTAAATTAATAAAAAGTAATGAATTGGTTAGAGAAAATTTAAAAAACTCTTTTAAAGAAATTATGATAGATGAATACCAAGATACCAGTGACATGCAAGAAACATTTATATCACTTATTGAAAATAATAATGTCTATATGGTTGGTGACGTTAAACAATCTATATATCGTTTCCGTAACGCTAATCCAGATATTTTCAAAATAAAATATAACAAATATAAAAACAATGATGGTGGTATAAAAATAGACTTAAATAAAAACTTTCGTTCAAGAGAGCAAGTCCTAGACAGCATAAATGAAATATTCAATCACATAATGGACGACTTTATCGGTAATGCAAATTATCAAAAAGAACATAAACTTATTTTTGGAAATCAAGGATTTTATATTTTTGGAAGTAATAAATATAATAATAACTTAGAAATCTATAATTATGAAAAAGATAAAGATCACACTAAAGAAGAAATAGAAGCATTTATCATTGGTAATGACATAAAAGATAAAATTAATGCAAAATATCAAGTGCTAGATGAGGAAACTCAAAGAGATATTACTTATAAAGACTTTTGCATATTAATGGATAGAACCAGTAGTTTTGACATCTACAAAAAAATATTTGACTACTTGCAAATTCCACTAAATATTTATAAAGATGAAGACATTCTATTTACTGATGAAGTGTGTTTAATAAACAACATACTAGGCTTAATAATAAATATAAAAAAAGAAGTCAATAGTACATCCAACAAATTTTATTATACCAGCATCGCAAGAAGTTATTTGTATAGTATAGAAGATAAAACAATCTATCAAACAATAACAAATAATAAAATCAAAGAAACCAATATCTACCAAAAGTGTCTTGAAATTAGTAAAAACATAGATAGCATGAGTAACTACGAAATCATAGAAACTATAATAAACGAATTTAATTTCTATAATAAAATGATAACTGTTGGAAATCTTAATTACAGAACCATCATTTTAAATAATCTACTAAACAAAGCCAAAAATTTAAATGACGTTGGTATGAACATCTATGATATGAAAGAATTTTTTGAAAATTTAATGGAAAATCAAGAAGTAATAAAACTTCCCGCAATCATAAGTGATTCTAATTCTGTAACAATTACAAATATTCATAAATCAAAAGGCTTAGAATACAAAATTTGTTATTTTTCAGGTTTTCACAAAGAATTTAATTTACAAGACATGAAAGATAAAATTTTATATAGTAACGCTTACGGCTTAATTATGCCAAGCTACAACGAAGGATTCTCTAATACATTTATTAAAACAATATTTAAAGAAGATAATGTCAAAAACGAAATTTCTGAAAAAATTAGATTACTATACGTTGCCTTAACAAGAGCAAAAGAAAAAATGATTATTGTAACAAGTTTGGACAATGATAAATTTTACATCACAAACAGTTCAAACGTCATAGATGATCTAGATAGAATGAAATATAAATCATTTAAAGATATCTTAAATTCTGTCTATACATACATTGAAAAATACATAACAAATATACCAATACCTTTAATTAACAATGAATATAAAATAGCAAAAAATATTAACCTAAATGACTTAAATAATAGTAAAGAAATAATAAATGTAGAAGAAAAAGAACTTGCTAAAGAAACTTTAAAAGAAAATCATTTTTCAAAAGAAGAAAATAAATTAATTACTAATGAAGAAAAAGAAAATATGAAATTTGGTACAAAGCTTCACTACATACTTGAAAACATAAATCTTAAAGAACCTAATTACAATATATTAAATGACAATGAAAAAAGTATTCTTTCTAATTTATTGAAAAACAGCATTTTCTCAAATATAAAGAATGCAAAAATATATCAAGAATACGAATTTATAGATATTAAAGAAAATGAAGAAAAAGTCGGTGTTATTGATCTTATGTTAGAATATGACGATCACATTGACATAATAGATTATAAATTAAAACATACAGATGATCCAGCTTACAAAAAGCAATTAGAAGGTTACAAAAGTTTTATAGAGTCTAAAACCCACAAAAAAACATTCACCTACCTATATTCACTTACTACAAGAACATTAACTAAAATAGATTAATGTTCTTTTTTATTGACAAAAACAAAATCATTTTATATATTAACAAACATGAATGAAGAACAAATTAAAGCCGTCCAAAGTCTAGATGACACCCTCCTAATCGCTGGCGCTGGCTCCGGAAAAACATTTACCATAATTAATAAAATTAACTACTTATTAGCAAACAACATCTACAAAGAAAAAGACATACTAGTAATATCATTTACCAACGAATCCGTTAACGATATTAAGAAAAAATGCGAAAAAAACATTGATATATTTACATTTCATAAACTAGCTATGAATATCATCAAAGATGAAAACTTTACATTAGCAAACGAATACTTGCTAAACTTTATAATAAACGAATATTTTGAAAGTTACGCTAAAAGTAATAAAAATACATATAAATCTCTTCAAAGAATTAAAATAGAAACACCCATTTATGAACTTAAAAACTACATCAAAACATTTATAAATCTATATAAAGCCAATTATTCTTCCATTGACAGTCTTTATGTTCTATATCAAAAATCTCACTTTATAAATAAAGATTATTTAAAAATAATAATAGAGATTTACTTAATCTATCAAAACGAATTATCATCTTCTGGCACTCACGATTTTAATGATTTAATAATTAACGCACAACAACAAATAGAAAACAAATCTAAAAGTGTACCCTATAAATTTATTATTATTGACGAATTTCAAGACACTTCTTACACCAGATTAAATTTAATTCTATCAATTAAAAAAGCGAATAATGCTAGAGTATTCTTTGTTGGTGACGACTATCAATCCATCTATCGTTTTAGTGGTCTAGATTTAAACATATTTCTTAATATAAAAAAGTACATTCCAACAATTCACATATTAAAACTAGTACAAAATTATCGTAACAACCAAGAAACTATAAACCTAGCTAATAAATTCATCATGCAAAATAAACATCAAATTCCTAAAAATACTATTTGCCAAAAAAATCTTACTAAACCAATCAAAATAGTTTACTATAAAAACTCCAAAAATATTATTAACAAAATAGTAAACACTCTTGAAGGCTCAATATTAATAATGGGTAGAAATAATAAAGATAAAGAAAAGTTCTTCATAGAAGAAACTGAAAACATTCGCTTTTTAACCATTCACAAATCAAAAGGTTTAGAATTTGACAATACTATCATAGTAAACCTTGAAAATAAATCAAACAGTTTGCCTAGCAGAATCCCTAACCCTAAATTATTAGATAAAATTATAAAAGGTGATACTTTTAAAGACGAAGAAGAAAGACGACTATTTTATGTCGCCCTAACTCGTTCCAAAAATTACACTTACTTAGTAGTTCCCAACAACAATGAATCCGTATTTATCAAAGAAATAAAAAAATACGGTAAAGACTACATAGAAATTATTAATCTTTAGCGTAGTATATTTTTGTAATCGGATACCCCTTAAAATAGACTAAAATCTTATAATCATCATCATACACAGAATCTAAATAAACAGCAAAATTCTTTAAATACGCTTGCATTTCGCCACCCTTATAATCATAGCAATATTCATAAGAACAAACTTTAAGTACATTATTACTATTAATATAATTTATCCCATTTAAAGTAGTTACTCCTACTGGATAATCAACATAACTATTATCAAACGCATAGGACTGATTTATCCCCTTGGCAATAACCACTCCACATAAATTTAATAAAAAAAAGAAAATAGTAAACTTCTTCATAAACATCATCACTATTATTATTCCCAAAATCAAAAATTATAAACCTACAAGCAAGCAAAAAAAAGGAACTATTTCCAGTCCCATTTAAAATTTTTATAATCTTTAATATAGTTATATCTAATCTTAATTAATAATAATTTTCTTAAAAAACTTGTATCTTTTTTATAATTTAAAGCCTCAACTCTATCTTTCCACATAGATAATACTTTTGCTTTATATTCTTCATTAGTTATGTATTTTTTCACAACCTTTTTAGGTACAAAAGTCTCTAAAACTTCTTTATTGCAAACTTTATATTTTAAATCTTTGCCTTCAATTAAATCTTTATAAAGTAACTCTATTAAATTAAAACCAGCAGGCACAATATAATAAGAACATCTTCCCTGTCTTGCATTAATCTCCATAACTTTATACTTACCATCTCTTGCATCATATTTCATATCAAATTCTGCAAAACCCTGATAACCAATTTTTTCAGTAAACTTTCTAATCTTTTCAATTTGCTCTTCTACTCCTGGATACTGAGAATACCCATTAATAATAACCGCTGCGTTACCAATCATTCTTGGTGCATGTTCTTGTAAGCCAATTTGAGCAAATGATACCATCTTAACTTTTTTATTTTTATCAGCATAAACCACAGCATCAAACAAATGAGAATCATCTCCAGGAATATACTCTTGAATAATTATCGTATCAGTATAATTTCCTTTTTTAAACTTATTAATAACATCATTAAGTTCTTCCATATTTTCTAATTTGTAAATTTTCTTTTTCCCAGCAAAACTAATATGCTTAAAAAGAATTACATTTGCTGGTTTAACAATTACTGGAAAAGTAATATCACATTCATTTATTTTTTCATCCTTTGTACAATCATAATAAATTGATCTAGGTAAATCTATTTCATAATCAGCATAAGTCTTATAAAAATCCTCTTTATTTACTAAAGTATGTTGTAACTTAACACTAGGATAATTAAAGAAAAATTTCTTTTTTAACTTTGCTTTATTTTTAGCAATAAACTCACCGTAAGTCTCATTACTACTAACAAGTAAAATCTTTTCTTTCTTATGTTCATTAAAATACAAATCTAATTCCTCTAAAAACACTTTTTCATCCCATAGATTTTCACGATATCTAATGTTTAAAATATTCGTATATCTTGTATATGAAAATGGTTTTTCCCCAGCAATATAATTAGCAAGTAAATCAGCTTTTTCTCCAGTAAATTCATGATAACATCTCGCCAAATAATATGCATTTATATCATTTCCAATAATTAAAGCTCTAAATTTTTTCATCTAATCCTCCTAAATAATTAACCTCTACCTCTTTATTCTGATACTTATAAACCCGTGGTACTCTAGTTGTAACACTGCAAAGAAGCTTATAAACATTTACGCCTGCTTCTTCTGCTGCTTCTCTAATTTTAATTATATCACCAAATATTTCTACCATGTCACCTGATTTAACTGAATCATCAACTATAACACTTGTTATATCCATATAATTAGTTATAATTTTATATTTCCTATTTTTAATATACACGTTAGTTGGCTTAATAAACGTAAAATCAGCAAATCCATAAGGTAAAATAGCAATCTTACTATTTTCTTTACTATCATACATACCACCATACCCAACTACTTCTCCAGGCAATACACTTTTTGTTTCCATTACAGTTGTATAAAACTTAAATGCTGTATTTAATTTAAGAACGCTTTCTTCACTAGTCGTTTTTTTTCTAAGTACAAAATTATATATTCGTCTTTTTAAAGATGGCTGATACACTCTCTTAGGAAATCCATACATAATTATTCCTAGTCTTACGCCATTTGCAAAAGAGAACCTTTCGTGCTGTTCTAAAGTTAATGAACGATCCAAATGAACAATTGGCACTTTTGATAAATCAATATTTTTTGTAATTTCCAAAAATCTATTTTCCTCTTTTTTTAATTCTTCTCCAAATCCTGAATAAAGCTGAGTAAAAATTCCTTCCAAAACAAGTATATTATTTGAATTCTTATAAATATAATCAGCATCTTCACTCTTCTTTAAACCAAATCTATTCATCCCAGTATCAATTTTCATGTGAAATTTTAGTTTAACTTTTTGATTTAAGATATCCTTAAAGTTTTCTACATCATCTATTGTAATAGTTATATTATTTAGTGCAGCAACCTTGGCATTAGAAGCATCTATTGGTTCAAGTACTATAACCGAAATCTTTTTATTCAATTTTCTAATATTTAAAGCCTCTTCCAATGTGGCTACTGCCAAATAATTTATTCCTGCATCAATCATCGCATTAATAACATATATTCCATGACCATAAGCATTAGCTTTAACAACTCCAAAATAATATTTATAATCATTATAAGTTTCTCTTATTTTTTCAATATTACTTTTTATTACATCACAATCAATGAGTGCGTAAGTTTTTCTATACAAAATACCACCTACAATCAATAAAATTATACCATCTATTACTATTATTTACAATAAATTAGCCTTTATTCACTACTTAAAGAGAAGCGTCATTTACCTTAATTTTACTATTAATAAAACTTGTTACAATTGCTTCACTAGCATAAATAAAATTCAAAAAATCAACAACAGAAACACTTGCTCTAAAAGTGCATTCACCCTCATATAAATCCTCAAATAATATTTTAGAAACCCCATCTTCTACATAAAATGTATAATTACCATGAGCTATGCTATTTCTTATTCCATTAATGATTGCTCTATTTTTAATTAAATCGAGATTATTTGCCTCATATAAAATCGCCTCATCATAACTAGCCTTAGCATTAATTTCATCTTGAGCATACTGTGCTTCCAAGAGTTTTTCATTTGCAATATTTTGACTCAACACGCTTACTGCTTTTAAATTGCCTTTTTGCTTAACAACATTTAAACTTAAAGTATTTTGGTTAATCTTATTTCTTATTTCTAGTAATCTCTTGCTAGCACCATTATAAACCTCCAAGTATTGATTAATTACTTTTCTATCTGCTTTTAAATAATCAATATTAAAACAAGACACATCTAAAGCAGCATATTTAAGACCATTATTTGGTAAACTAGTATATTTATTATCATTATCAAAATAATCGTCATGCAAGTATGCAAATAATGTTTGAAACAAGCAAATACTAGAAGAAGCTAGTTCTCTATTACCTATAAAAAAGTAATTACCAAATTTATCACTCAAATAATTAAATAACTTATCTTTAGAAATTGAATTAGTATGATAAGTCGCATCTAGTAGTAATAAGTTCCTTAGCGACGAAGTCATGTGAGATGTCTTGTTATTTTTAAGTATTACATCAGCGACAGAATTCATTACAAAATTTACCGCAGAATCATAATCTAACTCTTTCACTTGATTATACATAACCATAGAAAAATCATCAATATCATCAATTACTACTTTGCTTTTACCCCAATCCAAATCATATTCATCATTAATAAAATGTTTAAAAGTTAAAAATACCTTAAGGTTCATATCTTTTTTATATCCATTAACAACCCCATCAAGTATAGACTTCAAATCATGAGGAATAATTTCTCCATCTTTTCTTTTTAATGATACCGAAAATTTATTTAAATTTAATATAAAGGTTTTAACATCAGTAGGACTAGAAAAAGTTTTTTTACGATCTGCAAGAACTTTATCACTTTCTAATATAACCTTATAATATTTTTTGTTTTGAGATTTTTCATAATAATTATTTAATGCAATTACCACGAAGTTAGTTAATTTATCTATATTTAATTTAACTTTAGTTCCAGCAAAATCAAATATTATTCTACTATGTTCAAGATCTAGCTCAAAATTTCCATGAGCAAACTTATTTCTAATCATTGCTACCACTTCAGCAGCTGAACTAAATTTATAATTATCTATAACATAATCATCTTTATCTTTCGTTGCTATTAATTTAACATTCTTAATAAGATCATCTTCATATATTAAAGAACCAAATTCTAAATTAGGTAACTTTTCTACTATATCCTCTTTTGCCCCAAGAAGTATACTACTTATAAATGCAACCTTTGCCGCATTATAATTATTTTTCTCTAGAATTAAACCTCCATCAAAGGAAGTATCTCCGAATTGATTAAGTAAAAAAAACGAATAAGCTTTAACTCCATTATAATAAGATAAAGCCGAATTTAATTTATCCATAACATCACCTACTTATGAAAATATTATATCATAGCAAAGTAAAAATTAAAAAAATGTCGCCTAAAATTTTTGTGACTATTGCAAATCCTTTAATACAAACAAAAATGAGAGCTTTCGCTCTCTTCAGGGGGCGACTGAGTTCCATATTGTCAATATTTATAAAATATATAAAACCCTTTATTTATAAAGGTTTATATACATATCAGTTTATTTAAGTTTATGCAAATTTATATGTTTTTAGGTACTTTACGCATCTAATTACGTACCTAAAATTATTTAACTAATGTTGTAAGAAGTTCTACAAATCCAGTAGGATTTTTTTGTATATCTTCTTGTAATTTTTTTGCTTCTTCTGTCAAAAAATCAACATTTTCTTTATTCTTTTCCAAATATTCCTTATTAAAATCGGCATATAACAATTTATTTAGTTTTTTCATCTTTTCTGGTGTGATTTTTTCTTTAGAAACATCACTAATTAAAACATACCAGCCTAATAATAAATATGTAATATCAATTGGATCTTTTTTATAATTACAAAGATACTTTAAACATAAATATAATAGCAATTCTACAAAATAAGTATTCTGTTTTAAAGCTACGACATATATATCTAAATCATCATCTTTTTCTATTTCTATCATAGCATTGACTAATATAGTACTATGAGTAAATAAACACATCTTATCATAGAACTCATCAAGAAAATCCTTTAAATCTCTACTATTCATATCTATAAATAAATCACCATCTAATTTACGTAATACTTTTCTAAAATCATTTCTTAATTTTTGAGGTTTAGTATATTGTCTAGTTGTATCATCTATAGATAAATTAATAAACTCCTTATAGGTATCTTCACTTTCATTAATCATCATACCCATTATTAAGTTTTCAAATGCAGATCTTAATAATGAATTAGCATCAACTACTTCTTTATTTTTAATAAATTTATAAACATTTTTCAACGTTTTTCTAGTTTGATTTAATAAGTTTACTGTTTCTGGTCTTTTAAATTCTTTATCATTTTCTAAGTCTTTAAAAAACTTATTAACATATCTTCTCATTACATTGACAAATTTAGTCTTACATTTTTTACGTGCTAGTTCTTTTAACTCAACAAGTTTATCTTTTTGTAATAAATATACTAGTTGCATTATTTGATCATCTGTTAATTCTGATTTTATTTTTTCTATTGCTTCTTCAGTCAAATTAATCACCCCACATTTTAGCTATTATTATAGCATAAAAGTGGCAAATAATTGCCACTTTTTTTATTGGAAAGTATCAGTTTTAAAGCAATTTGCTATGATATTTAATCTTTCTCTTATACTCTGCCAATCATCATTTAAATTTAATGTTTTTACCATTATTTTATGTTGATTTAATGTATCGGTAATTGATATAGATGGTTCATCAGTTGTTTGTGCATAAAGTAACATACCATAAACGTTACCTTTTTTCAGTGGATCTTGGTTATCCACATAAGTTAATATTTGATACAAGTTATTATTTGAAATTGTCTTGCACCTTGCATTTAGGTAATTATCTCGTAATATTTTATTATAAAATTTAGCATCAATTATTAACATTCTTTCTTCATATGTTAATGTAATATCAGTCTTCATCATTGGAATATAAGATGTAAGTGGTTTATTTGTTAAATATAATTTCTTTGAACAAGCATTTAGTTCAGGGTAATGTTTTCTATAATATTCCTTTATAAAATTTTCATATATTGCACTAATTCTAGTATCATCTAAGAATTCTTTAAACTTGTTATTGCCATTTTTATCACTAACTATCAATCCATTTAATATTAGCTTACATAAATCAACTATATATTTATATGACATATTATTTCTATTAAATTTAATCCGATCCCATTTAATTGTTTTAATTTCAATTATATCTACCTTATTAAAATAGTTTAATAATTTTTTTATAGATTCTTTTGACACTTTACCTATTTTATTAGATTTAATTAAATAATACATTGTTGTTTTTATTACTCTATTTAATAAACAATTTTCATTATACTCATCAAATTCACAATATACTTTTTTTCTTGTTAGTGAATTCTTGTTAATTGTTTCATTTATGTTTATTTTTCCTCTAATAGTTCCAAGTTCATCATTTGTACCTATATACTCTCTGTGCAATCCTTTTTTAACTTCTTTTTTTAAAATAAGACATAATAATAAAGAAAATAAATTATATATATTATCAAATGCCTCAGAGCCTAACTCAGCCTCATCCTTTTCATTCAACAATTCTCCATAAAATGAATAACATAACATATAATATATATTTTTTACTTTATTATCAACATTAATCATTTAATACACCATTTAAAGCATCTTTCCATTGGATAATAGAGTCAGGATTATCATACCAATATTCTTCTAATAAAGGAATTATTTCGTATGTAATTATGTCTTCAATATCTCTTTTATTCCCTTTTCTATCTTTTATATCAGGACAAAAATAACTATGACCTATTTTGAATCCTGAGCCTAGTGATTTATCATCTTCTATTGCATCATTAATTTTCTTGATAATTTCAATTATTTTATTAAAATCTTGATCAAATTTATCATTAAATGCTTTTATAAATTTAGGACTATCAAATGCCGGCTCAATCCTTATAAACGAAAATCTTCTTCTTAAGGCATAATCAATTAAAGCAAGTGATCTATCAGCAGTATTCATCAAACCGATTATAAACAAGTTACTTGGAACACTAAAAGTTAATTCCGAATATGCCAGTGTTAATTCATCACCACGCTTATCAGTTTCAATAAGCATTAATAATTCTCCAAATATTTTACTTAGATTTCCTCTGTTTATTTCATCTATAATTAAATAAAACTTTTCTTTAGGATTTGATTCAGCTTTTTTACATATTTTATAAAATAAACCTTTTTCAAGTTTAAATCCGTTTTCGGTTGGTCTAAAACCTTCGATAAAGTCTTCATATGAATAACTCTGATGGAACTGAATTAATTGAACTTGACTCTTATCCTTTCTACCTATAATAGAATAAGCTAATCTTTTTGCCATAAAGGTTTTCCCAACACCAGGAGCACCTTCCAAAATAATATTCTTCTTTTTTTCAAGAACGGATACTATTGAATTATATTTTTCTTCATCAATAAACACTTCATTTAGAAAATCATTTTTATCATATTTCTCATCTTTATTTTCTTGTTCAACTTCTTCAATTTCGTCATTTTCAAATTCATTTATGAATCTCCATAAAGCATATCCAAGCCATTGAGGATCATCAGATAATCTTTCTGGAAAGGCCTCTTTAAAAAATTTACAAATATTAAATGAAATTCTTGCAGATATACCATCGTCTTGCGATTGTATTTCAAATAATTCAGTAATTGTTTGTAACTTTCCTCTTGAACCAATTGAAATAAAATAATTAGGATAATATAGAAAGCATAATTTTGCAGCTATTAATGGGATTGTTTGTATTAAAGGGTATTTTTCTTCAACATTAGGGAATTCATTTGTTTCACCTATTTCAGTTAAAAAATCACATAATTGATTTCTAAAATTAATCCAATATTCCTCAGGATTGTCAATAACTTCATTTTTATATCCTCTATAAACATTATCCTTACTAAAATATATTCCATGTTTTGCAGAGCTTCCGCCTCCACAACCCATTCCAGCATGTTTATACTCACCAAATTCTAGTTTATATGATAAAGAATTAACAAAATTATCAGTACCTAAAGCATATTCTTCTAGAGACATATTTTTTAATTTCGTTATAGGATATTCTACATTAAATTTTTCTCTAAGTTTAATTCCATTAATTGCTTCTTCATTTAATTTATATTCTTCTATATTATCAAAATAATATTTTTTAAATTTTTCTATTATATTGATATTGTCTTCTTCTATTGTAGTCATATTAATATCTTCTAAAAATTTTCTATATTGATTCATAGCTGCTGAATTTGTATTATGACTGGCTACTCTTCTTTCAATGTAAGTTTGATTTTGATTTAGCTTTTCTAACAATTCATCCAATTCTTTAACGTTATCTATATCATAGATAGGTTTATTAATTAGATTTTCGTTTATTGCTTCTCTTGATACAACTGATATAGCATTAGTATAATTATTAACAGTTTTTTGTTCAAATTGATTTTTTAGCATCCATTCAACAAAACGATTTTTCATTTGATTATTCGAATCAACGTTTAAATTCAAATCATTAACCATTTCATTTATATTCTTCTCTATATCATTTTTTAAAGCTTCATAGTTATCCATATTATTTAACATCTCCTTCACTATTTAATACTAAATCTATAAATTTTTCTCTTTCTTCATTAATTATATAATCACCCTGATTCAATTTTTTTAAGTAATTACATTGTTCTTCTGATAAAAATGCAATTAAATAATTAAATGCATTATTACTTCTGTAGCTTAATACTTCATCATTATTTGAATTAATATATATATCATATTGTTTACTTTCATTTCTATACGCATTTATATAATCATCATAGTTATAACTATTTTGTAAACAATATTCCATTATATAAAACTCTTCTCTATTAATTGTTCTATATTTTTTTATAAATTTTAAAATGTCTAAATATTTATCGTAAAATTTATATTTGCTTTTTATCATGTAATCAAGTGACATGCAGAGTAAATCGCTTTTAATTACAAGCATTTTAGATAAATCTATATTACTGTCACTAGCATTCTTTATATTTCTAACAATTTGTACATATAGTAATCCGTTCTTTGTAAATAGGTCATTATAAGCAATTCCATTATTGTAATCATTAATTATTCCTGCATTATATAGAAAAGGAATAAAAGATCTAATATATGATCCAGTAAATATTTGGCTATTTATCAAGTCTTCTTGAAATTGCTGATAAGTACAATTCTTATTATTAGAATTTAAAAAATCATATAATGCTAATATTTTTTCATTAACATCTTTTGTAAAACTAATTCCTGGATTAGATACTTGATTAAGAACAATCTTTTCCATCTTCATCTCCTCCAATCTGTTTCATTATTTCTATAGCAATAGCATTTGCCAATAAAGGTGGTACAGCATTACCTACTTGCTTATACTGACTAGTTCTAGAACCATAGAAAATAAAGTTATCAGGAAACGACTGAATTCTAGCTGATTCTCTAACAGTTGGTATTCTATTTTCACTATAATGAAAATAATTTCGATGTCCTGTATCTATGGTATTTGATTGTAATTTAGAATTCATTCTTTGAAATGCTTTATTGTACTTTCTAATCTCCCAAAATTCTTTTGGTAAATCTGTTATTTTACCTCCATCTGGGATTTTACTTATAACATCAATAGTTTTCTCAGTATGAACTGTGAACTCATTATTCTTTAGTTGTTTATTATTTCCCCTCATATTTTTTTGATAACTTGTTTGAGCTGATGTAGTATATTTATCTTCATAACTTGTTAAATCCGATATTGCTTCATATGTAGTCACTTTTTTTAATTTTTCCTTAGGAAATTTAAACTTTTTATTCTTAATTCCAACAAAGAAAACTCGATTTCTATTTTGAGGTACACCGTAATCTGCAGAATTTAAAATTTTATAATCGACTATATATCCTAATTTTGTAAATCTTTCTACTATATCTTCTTTAAATTTACCATTATTTAAAGTTAATAATCCTTTTACATTTTCTAAAACAAAAAACTCTGGTTTAACTTTTTCAACTATTCTACAATATTGAAGATATAAATAATTTCTATCATCATTTATATCTCTTTTACCAACCGTACTATATCCTTGACATGGTGGGCCACCTACAATACCAGTTATTTTATTTTTTTTGGTAAAATCATCTAAAAAATCATTAGATATTTTTGAAACATCATCACATATAGCAACTTTGTTTTTATGATTATTATTAAATGTTTCAACTGCATCTTTCCAAAAATCAATTGCTAAAACTGTATTAAATCCGGCCATTTCAAATCCTTTGCTTAGGCCTCCACATCCACAAAAAAGATCTATAATATTATTCATTATCCAAATCCTCCTTTATTAGTTTAGCAATTGAATTAGCAAGTAAAGGTGGCACAGCATTACCAACCTGTCTATATTGACTAGTTCTAGAACCGCAGAATATAAAGTTATCTGGGAATGACTGAATTCTTGCAGCCTCTCTTACTGTAGGTATCCTATTATATAACGGATGAAAATAATTACTATGAGAATTGCCTGTATCAATAGTTACTGAAACATCTTTTTCATTTAATCTTTTGTATGCTGAAGAATGCCTATTATTTCTTTGATTAGAAAATAATTCTTTAGGTATTGATTGCCAATTTTCTCCTTGTTTAACATAAGAAACTCGTTTTTGAACAATTTCTGCCGGGTATCTAACTTCATGATTATATATATCTGATTTTTTATTCATCTTTTTTGCATATGATGACATATCTTCAAAATTTGCATTTTTTATTTCTTTTTCATTTTTTTCTAGTTTGTATAAATCACCAATTGCATCCTTAACTGTTACTTTTTTTGATACTTTATTAATCTTTTCAAAATCAAAAATAAAATCTTTCGACATAACAAAGAAATTTCTCATTCTTTTTTGTGGTACGCCATAATCTGATGCATCAAGAATTTTATGAGTTACTTTATATCCTCTTTTTTCAAATATTTTATATATTTCTTTTTTTGCATATCCATTATTTTCTGTAACAATTCCCCTAACATTTTCTATTACAACAACTTTTGGTTTAAAAACATCTACAAATTTTACAAATTGAAAAAACAATTTATTTCTAGGATCATCATCTACTTTATTTCTATTTGCTGAAGAAAAGCCCTGACAAGGTGGACCACCAATAATGATATCAACTTTATTTTCAAATATTTCTTTTATCTTTTCTTCATCAATATTTAATATATCAGTGTGAATTCCTTTTGATCCTTTAAAGTTAAAATTAAATGTATCTATTGCTTCTTTATTAAAATCAACTCCGCCAATAATATTAAATCCGGCCATTTCAAATCCCTTGCTTAAACCTCCGCATCCACAAAACAAATCTAAAACATTATATTTACTCATATACTTCTCCTTATCTTGTTGTGACATTATGACATTAACTATCGGTGTAGTCCACACCTAAATCTAATGTCATTCTGTCATTAATCTAATATATCGCTAACTTTAATATTGTAATATTCAGCTATCTTTCTTACTACTTCATTGTTAAGTTTTCTACTACCTTTTTCATATTTATTGTAAGTAGAAATATCTATACCTAAATAATCTGCAACTTCTTGTTGTGATTTTTTATTATCTAATCTATATTTTTTTACTCTTAATCTAGCTCTTGCTTGAACTTTTTCTTCTAATTTTGCCATACCTTCAGAAAAATTCATAATATCACCAATATATTGTTGTTTATTTTGTGATACATCAAAAGCAAATCTTCTTACTTCTAATTCTTCTTTTGTAGATAGTTCTGGCATATTTTCAAAAAAATAATCTGTTGATATTTTATAAAAGTTAGCTAAGTCTCTAATAACTGCTAATGGTGTACATCTATCGCCTAACTCATAATGTTTATATGTAGAAACATTAACACCAACAACTTGAGCTATTTCTTTTTGTGTTAAATTAAATTTATTACGCATGTCAGCCATATTTTTACCTATAGCTATGTCACTTTTTCTACGATTCTCCACAAGTATACCTCCTAATATCTTCTTGATACCATTATAGCATACATTTTCCATTTTGGAACATAAAAATTCCATTTTGTCAATTTTTTATCATTTTAATATTGACATTATGGAACCAGGGTGATATATTATAATTGTATTTCCAATTTGGAACTTTTATTTTAAGATATAATTTGACAAATTGGAACTACAAGTTCTTTGAAAATTTGTAAGTTGCGGAAATCGCCGATATGCCGTAACTCAAAAAAGGCAAGGCAGAAATTATAACCCTATTGGCACGGGAGTTATGAGATAACTAAAATCTCAAATATAATCGCACTACCCTATTTAGGGTTAGAAAGGAGGAAACATATGAATAAAGAAGTATTAGATTCTATATTACCTACTATGGATACTAATGATATTGTTGAATTAGTTCATAATCACTTATGTGGATTAAGAGTGATAGAAAATAAAGATCGTGAAGATGTTAAAGTAGAATATGGTCTTAATGAGGATATTGAAGATAATTCAAGAGAAGAATTAATAAATGCATTATATAAAATGAATGAAAAAATAAATAGCAGATAGGAGGTTTGATATATGACTGCAGTTGAAACATTAGAATTATTATCTAAACAATGGTGTACTCTACAAGATTTAATGAAATTAACTAGTCTTGGTAGAAACTCAGCACTTAAAATCAGAAAAGAAATAATAACAGATCTTACAGATCAAGGTTATAAACTACCATGTAATTTAGTACCTATGTGTGAAGTAGTTAATAAGCTAAACATTAATGTTCCTTACCTTAAAGATATGGCAGAACTGGAGAAATAAATGAAACCTATAGAAGAATTAAATATAACCATAAAAAAAGACAACATTATTGATGGAATAATGAAGTCAAATGGATTATATTGCTTAGTAGCAGAACCAAAAGTTGGTAAGTCATTCTTAGCATTACAGCTTGCCAACTCTTTGGCAAATAATAAACAATTCTTAGGATTCAATACTAATCCCACATCCGTTTTATATGTTAGCACAGAAATCTCAGAATTACAACTTAAAGAAAGATTAGAAATAACCGGATACACTTTTAAACCTAATTCATTTTTCTTTGTACAAAAAGATGAGCAACATAAATTATGTATTAGAGATGATCTATTATTAGATTTAAAAGAGTTTTCAGAAACTTATAATGGGAGATTTGTAATTATAGATATTATGTGTGGTATAGATTATGGATATGAAACTGACATTAATAATTATAGTGATGTTATGAAGAATATGTTTGATAAATATAGAGAACTTGCTAAAAAATATAATCTTACATTTCTTCTAATACATCATTTAAATAAAGAAGGTAAAACATTAGGTAGCACAGGTATTGATGGTAATATGAATGGTATATTAACATTAATCAATAATAAAGATAATACTTATACTTTAAAAATAATCAATAGAGACTTTGAAGAACAAAATCTTAATCTTATAAGAAATGATAAACTTGAATTTGAAATTATTAATGAAGATAATACTGAATTAGATTTTAATCTTAGCGTATTTATGAGATATGTAATTAAGAAGAAAGAAGTAATATTTACTCCAGCAGAAATGATAGCAGAATTAAATCTACTAATTACCCCTTCTCGTTTTGGAAGATTACTAAATAGTAATATTAAAAGATTAGAAAAAGAAGGCATATATGTTGAGTTAAATAGAACTGCTACTTCTAGAAATTACAAAGCTAAGTTTATAGATCCACTTACTTTAGATGAATAAGGTTTTAGGATTTATCCTAACTCACATTTGGTCTATGACCTAGTGAGATAAGTCATAAAATGACTTCTATTTCAGTCACAAACATATATTCGTCCTACCTTTTGACAGATGTTGATTTATATGGTAAAATGTACATAGTCCCAGAGGTATTTTCTGAGACAAAAAAATACTATCTTGCAGGATAGTATATAGAACGAGTACAAGCCAATACTCAACACAATAACAAACTACTAATTTTATTATTGTAATATAATTATATCATCTTTAAATTATTTTTACAACATGAAAAATTATTAGTTTACAATTTCAAAAATAAGGAGGATGATATCATGAAAATGGTTAAAGTAATTTCTGAAACAGATAGTGGTAGAAACAAAGTATTTCAAGATACAAGAAATAATCATATAATGACTGATAAAGAGTTTATCTCAAGAATTAAAAATGAAAACTCAGTTTATCACGACAATTACTATGTCAGAAAAATTAATGGCATTGAAACAGCAGTATCAAAGCCAAATGGTATAAAAAATGATAATTTAGGTTAGTATTAAGCTTGTACCTGTTCTCAAATTTATGAGAGGAGGACAAATATGCCAATTAAACCAGGGCTTAAGCCAAAGGCAAAAAGTACTGGCAAGTTAGATCGCAGAAGAAGAGATAATAAGTTAACACCTAAGAATAAAACATCATTGAAAACTCATCATCACAAGAAAGGCGATTAAGTTAAACAACCAATAATGGTTGTTTTTCTTTTGCAAAGGAGGTTTTAAATGTATGATGGATATCAAGTATTAAGATTTGAAAACAATTATAAAAGTAAAGATTTATATCTTATAGGAAATGAGATGAATAATAGAGTTGGTACAGGTAATTATGATAAAGAAAGAACTAAATTTAATATTAAATATAAAGAACTAGAAAAGGATAATTTATATCAAGATGTTAAATATAAATTAGAGATTAGAAATATAGAATATCTTCACAAAACTAAAACTAATCTATTAAATGGTGTAACTATATCAAGTGGCCCAGAGTTTTTTATGACTCTGGGTTTACCATTTAAAGAAACAGATAGAAAGTATAAATCAGGTAAAAAAGAAGGCCAAAATATATGGACACCTGATATTAAAAGTAAAGATGACATTCCTGAAGAAGTAATTAAATATTTTGATGATAGTTATAACTTTTTAAAAGAATTAGTTGGTGAAGAAAATATAGTAATGGCTCAAGTACATTTTGATGAAGACACTCCTCACCTACAAGCTTACTTTTTACCTGTGGTAAATGAAGTAAAAAGAAAATGTTATCAAAGAGATAAAGATGGTAATTTGATAAAAGAAATTAAAAAAGATAGAAATGGAAAAGATAAAGAAGTACCTATTCTACTCAGAGATAAAAATGGTGAGATGGTATATGAAACAGTTAAAGGTAAATTTTTAAATAACGATCAATTTTGGAAAGATTTAGGTGGTAGAAATTCTTTTTCAAAACTACAAGATAGATTCAGCAAATATATAACAAGTAAAGGTTTTAATTTAGATAGAGGTGAAATTGGTGCTAATAAATATCATCAAACTAAACTAGAGTATCATATTAATGAATTAAAGGCTGAAGAAAAGAAATTAAGTAAAGATTTGAATAATTATAAAGATAAAATAAATGAAGCTAAAAACGTATTAGAAACATCTTTAAAAGATACTAATTCAGATTTAAAGAAAAAGATCATTGGATATAGCAAAAAAGAAGTAGAAAAACTTATGAATGATTTTGATAATCTTACAAGATTAAATACAATAAAGACATATGAATCAAAAGATAAAGATGATAAAATCACTTCCTTATCTATAGAAAATGATTTTTATAAAAATAATAGAAAACTTATTAAAAGTGAAAAGATAAGACACGAACAATCTAAAGAATTATCTAATAAGGATGAAGAACTTAAATATTATAAAAATGCATTTAGTAAAGTAACTCGTGCTTTAGATATTATTACGAAAAGAAGACCAATGCCATATGTACATAATTATATATCATTTGCAGAATCTGTTATGGCTGGTAAAAGAGCTCGTGAAATGGATGAAGAAGCACAAAGAGAATTTGATGAAGCTAATAAGAAAGGAGAAGATATATGGCTATAAGACAAGTTAAAAGTAAATACGCTACTAAAGATGGTAGAACTTGGGTAGTAGATATAACCTATAGAGATTACTTAGGTAGACCTAGAAGATATCACTCTAAAAAGTTTGCTACTAGAAGAGAAGCTAAAGATCATGAAGCGGAATATAAAGTTAATATTAAAAATATGACTGAATTTACTGATTTAACATTTAAACAATTAATCGATGAACATTATAAATATCAACAAGATAAAGTTAAATCTACTACACTCTATAATTATAGAAATATGATGCCTTATCTTGAACCTTTATTTAATATTAAAGTTGAATCATTTAATATAAGACATTTTGAATTATGGAGACAATCCATGAATGAAAAGAAAATATCTACTAGATATAAAAATGGTGTTTATAAATATTTAAAAGCAGTTATGAATTTTGGAACTAAATGGTATGATTTAAACTTTGTTAAAGTTTATAATAAAATGACTAATTTTACTAATCCTAATGAAAGAAAAAAAGAAATGTCATTTTATACACCAGAAGAATTTCAAAAATTCTTATCTGTTGAAAATGATGTTAAGTTTATATGTGCATTTCAAACACTATTCTATTGTGGACTTAGAAATGGTGAACTTAGAGGATTAACATGGAATGATATTAACTTTAGAAAAAGCTGTTTATCTGTTAATAAAAATATAACTAAAACACCAGATCCTATAACTGGTAAGCCATATACAGTATCAAGTCCTAAAACAATGTCTAGTTATAGAACTATACCTATTCCTAATTTCTTATTAGAATACTATAAAGATCTATATGATGATTGTAGTTCTTACTATAACTTCAATGATAATTGGTATGTATTTGGTAATATTGATCCATTACCTGAAACTACATTAAGAGATAGAAAAACTAAAAATGCTTTTAAAGCTGGTGTTAAAGATATAAGAGTACATGATTTTAGACATAGTTGTGCATCACTATTAATTGATAGTGGTGCTAATATAACATTAGTTGCTAAATATTTAGGACATTCTAAAATTGATGAAACACTTAATACCTACTCTCATATGTATCAAAATAGACTTGAGAATATAGTTCAAATAATTGAAGTTCAAAATACTAAATTATTAGAAAACAAACAAAAAGAATTACCTGAACCTAAAGAAACAATTATTGATTATGAGGATACTGAGTATTATGATTATGATGAAGATTTAGATAATACAAAAGAAGATGACCTAGTCCTTTAGTGGACTAGGTCATTTTTTATATTTCTGAAATATCTTTACTTAGCTTTCTTATTAATCCAATTTGCTTAGAAAACATTTCATCCCATATATCTAAACATTTTATTAGCATTTCTTTATTATTATTATCGTAAGCATAATCAAATAGCATAATTACAATGTAATTAAGATCATCATATGAATAATAATGGGTAGGATTATTTTCATCATATTGTTCTAAAGCTATTCTAATAATATCAAACAATAATTCACTATATCCAAGGATATTATCTCCCCTTTTCCTCAAGAGATGAATAAATGGTTCAATAAATTCCTGTGAATCAGATGATTGAAACAATTCAATAATAAATTTATCATCGTTCAATAATAATTCTTCATCATCAAATAATTTATATGGGTTTATTTTGACATCAGGATATTTTGATAATTCAATTATTATATCTTTTGATTTTTCTCTATATTCATCTTCTTTCATATATACCATAAACATTTCCATTATTGAATCTTTTATTATAATATCATTTTTACTATTCAATAACTCATCCTTAAATTCATCATAAAATAGATAAAAATCAACCATCAAATATGAAAAAAGTCTTCTTATTTCTTTACTATTAATAGTAACCCCATATAATATTATCTTTATTATTTTATCTCTCAAATTACTTTTTTTAGCATATATATAATTAAATATATTTCTATTTGATCTATAACCATATATACAATCATTTGAAAAAAGTTCAATTATAATCTTACTTGCCCAGTCTAAATCATAATTTAAAAGACAATTTAAAATACACATACTTGAATATTTAATTATTTCATCACTAGATTTACTCATACTTTCAGTCATTTTAGTAAATTTATTTGCATAGTCAACATTACTCCATAATATTTTAGAAACAGCTGAAGCAAGTTTATAAATTGATGAATTAATTACTACCAATTCAAACGATTCTGCAATATCTCTATCTTCTTTACTATTATCTATAATTGAATTATTTTCAATTTTACCTGATATAATATCAGAATAAATATTTAGCAACATATCAATTGTTTCAGAATTCCAATTTGTTTCTTCTTTTCTAGCAATTATTTCACAAATTAGTGGAGCATATTTATAATTATCTGTATACTTAAAGGTATTAAATATTAATTCTAATTTTTGAATTGAAATATCATTTACTATGCTAGAATATGCTAATGAATTATATAATGTGTAGATATAATCGGGCATAATAATAGATGAATTGTTTATAAACAAATCAATGAATTGATTTGGATTTTCTTGAATATTTAATGATAATGATGATTGAAATTCATATAAACTGCTATCTATAAATACAGATTTTTCTTCATCATATTTAGATTTGTGGCTATTAGTAATTTTTTTGTTAGTTAATATACCAATCCAACTTTTTAAACTAATTCTTTTATTCGCAATCGGTGATATAACACTACCACTTTTAGAGTGATTCAAATCATAAATAGAGTAATTCCATACACTAAATTTTCTATTCAATACTTTCTTTAATTGTATACTCTTTTCATCTAATAAACTGTCTGGAATACAATTTAAAATTTCATATTGAAAGTCACCCCAAAAACTAATATAATTTGCACTACCGAAATTTTCCTTTTTATATTCAATGCATCTTTTGCATTTTTCAATTAAATCATCTGGTTTATACTCAATAATTCTTTCAATAATATAAGTAATTGTTTTTTTATTTGCCTTATTAATAAACTTTTCTATTATTTTTTTTAGCATACTCAATGATTGATTATTATTACTAGTATATTCGAAGCAATTATTATTTATATCACTAAATAAATATTCAAGAATTTGATTTGAAGCAGATTGAGGCATAAAAAGTATACTATCTAATATTATTTCATTATGAATACTAAATCCTTTGCTTAAGTACTTCTCAAATATTGTCCAAAATTTATTATAATCACTATTTACTATATTTTTAGCTGCTTTTTTAATTAATGATATTATTATTCTTTGTACATTCATTTCAAGTCTACCATGATCTTCCCAATCATATAATCCATATTTATCATGAATTTCAGGAATTAGTGGTAAAAGATTGTCAATAATCAATTCATTTTCTCTAATTTCAATCTTATCTTCATATTCAATAGAGCAATTATCAGAATATTTTATATGCCTTTTCTTCAAATCCAAATGATTTGCCAAAAATTCAATATACTTGATTCCTCTACATTCATTAATACCCAATAATTCATCTAAGTTCAAATAAGAATTTATCAAAAGCTCATTAAATTTGGCATATATTTCTAATCGTAATTCAAATAGTTCATCAGTATCGTATACTACATCAAAAGGAAAAACACTATATAATTCTCTATCTAATTGTTCATTTATCATAATATATCGTTTTATAAATTTGTATTCTTTTTCATTAAATGAATAATTAATACTTTTTAATAAATTTATAACATATTGTTTTTTTGTTGAATCATTAATCCATTTATCAAAAATGCCATCATCTATTAATAATTCTATTATTTCTTGATGATTCATAAATACAATATTAATGAAAATATCAAAAAAATCTTTTTTTAAATAATTATTTATAATATATTGCTTGATTAATTCTGACATATTTGTAATTGTTCCTAAAACTTCAAAAGCCACATATTTTAAATAAATCCTAATATTTTGATTATTAATAATAGTGTCAATACATTCTAAAAATTTTTGATCATCAAGTTCGTGAACTCTTTCTAAAAACATTTGCAACTGATATCTTTTATTTGGAAGTTGTTCATTGCGATTTCCTATAAGTGACTCAATCGACTCACCATTAAGATATTAAGTCACAAGTTGAATGTACTTCAGACAAATCATTATCTTTTCGAATCTTCATAAAAATAAATAGATTACTCGGAATTTTTAGTAATTGTTTCAGCTTAGCATTGTATCTATCATAATCAGATCCAATAATTTCTTTTACACATTTATCACTCAATATATTAATATCAATCCTTAACCAATTATTGATATCATCTTCTACGATTTTTCTAATTGATGCATCATTTTCAAAATCAAATGTTCTACACACCAAAATAATAGATATTTTATTTTTCCTTCCAACATTGATATTTTTTATTTCCTCGATGATAGAATTGCAAATATCTAATGAATTTCTACTATGCATAGAAGTCCATCTTAATGCATCAAGTTGATCTAGGATTAATACACATTTTTTGTCTAAAGAAAATTTATCTAAAATTGCTGATAAATATGTGTTAAATCCAAGATTTTCACTCCATTTTAGGCTGTTATATTCAGGAATATATTTATCAAGTTTTAAAGCTAAATACTGATATTTATTATTTTCTAGATAGTCAATTAATCCATGAATTACTCCACTTTTTCCATATCCGGCTTTTCCTGTTATCATAATTGATTTATCTTTATTAATATTTATAATTATATTTTTTAATTCATCTCTATTTATATAATTATCATTTATTAATTTAATGTTTTTTTTAAAAATAGAATTTAAATTTTCAATATTATCAAAATTTGAGGAATCGTTTGATAAATTATTTAAAATAATATTGTTTTTATTAAAAAAATTAAATAAAAACTGTTTATCAATATCTACGCCCATAATTTCTTCATTACATATTAAATCTAGAATTTTTTCATAATTGGATTTAGATTCACCAAAAAATAGTAGTTTTATATGCATAAATAGATAATCTCTTATTATATTATCTGACATGTCTTCTACTTCTGTTCTTTTGAGATAATTCATTGCCTTTTGAACATCAACTATATTTTCATAATCCAAGTCAAGCTCAGAACAATACTTTTTAAAATCTCCAAATGTTTTTTTACTATTCTTTATTTGATTATCATAAAATACATTTACATCGCCATTATTATTTTTGGCTCTTTTACTCAAATCAGTAAGGCTTGTAAATGGTATTGGTGATTGTAATGACACTATTGAACTTTGATCTCCATCTAAATGTGTTTTCCATCGTTTAAGAAGATTGTATGATTTAAGTCCAGAAAAAGTCCAATTGTCATTGCTTCCATTTCTATGCTTACATTGAATATATTTTCTCGAACCATCAAAATTTGTAACAATTATATCTGTAGCAATTTCATCATTCCCTAAGCCTTCAAACATGCAGGAACTTATCTTTTCATCTACAACATCTAAAATTGCCTTTATAATACAATTCATTTCATATCTATTTCCATTTTTATCCGTTCTTCCACCTACTTCATTAGCCATAACTTCACCTCCTAAACTCCTACAGGTTCAAATTGTTCAATCATTATTTCTAAACAATTCATTATATCTTCAAATTCTATTCCTTCTGCATAAGAGAAGCTTCTTTGATATTTATTCCATCTCTCTTTTAATATTTCACTATTTCTTATAATATCTAAAGCCTCAAATGGATTACCATTATATTTTCTTTTAGTAAATGTTTTATCTATCGCTTTTCTAAAATGATCTATATTAATACTTCGCCATTCCTTTTTATAAATTAAATAAATATCATAAAAGTCCCTTGTTCTTCCATTCAACTCTAATCTGTTTAACATTGTTTCTATTTTTTCAGCTAAAACTGTTTCCATGTTATAAGCATATAAATCCACATAATAATCGCCTAATAAAGGTAAATATTTATATCTTATTTCTTTTGGTGTAATTGGATCGCCAGTAGCTATATCAATATGAAAAGATTGTTTCATAGTCTCATATTCTACTTGAATAGTTACTCTAAAACCACCATATTCATCTTCATCTCTGATTGATTCTATTCCTAAATATGATAGTTTAGCATTATCATCTATTTTTATGGATACTATTTCGTTTATCATTTTAATAATCGTTTCTTCATCAAAGCTAGCATTTCTAAATGCAGTATCTATATCCATAGTCGCTCTATTCTCCACCCCAAATAAAGTGCTTAAATAGAATCCACCTTTTAAAACAAAATTATCTCTATATTTACTCTTTGAAAGTCTTTCTAAAAATCTATCATACATATAAAGTCTAAGTAATGTATTAAAATCTACATTCTTTTCTTTAGAAATATTTCTTAGTTTATCTTTTAATTGCATGCTATTCATAAAATACCTCCACAAAATCCATTACTTCTTTTTTTATCCCCATTTTATCTGCGTATTTAGAAAGTTTCATAAGATTTTTATCCTTTCTTTTTATATATTCTCTAATACTATATTTAACGTGTTCTAGATCCATCCTATTTTTAGATCTTATAATATCACATATACATCTTTCAATATCATAAACTCTTACTTTATTCCCCATTGGAGTTTCTGCTTCAGTAAGTCCAAGTTCATAAATGTCATCTGATACATAAAAAACTTCATGCTTTTTCAGATGTTTACTATTATATGTTTTTCTTACTGTTATATCGTATTTATCATCTGGAGCTTTTATAGAAAGCCCATGAAAATAAAGTGCAGTCATATGTGAGAATATTGTATTAGGCATACTAAGATTAAAAACATAATAACTATCTTCTATTTTACTTGAATCAATATAAATCCCATTACCTACTTTTTCTATCATACCTTTTTCTTTCATAATATTAAGATACATTCTATGAATTCCAAGATTAGATAGTTCTTTTGAAGTAACATATCCATTATTCATTTTCATAATAGATTCAATAATTTCTATATTGCTTTGATCTTTAAACTCTTTTATTGTCATCCTTTCCATATATATTCCTCCTTGACAAATCTACTGATATTTTATCATTTATCAGTAATTTTGTCAAATACAATAAAAAAGTTTTGGAAATATTTTTCCAGAACTAAGTATTTTTACCTACTTTTGGAAATTTATTTCCAATACTCTAAAATAATCAATTTTTATGTATTTTTTTAAATTTACGTACCTAGCTTAGTACCTAAAATAATTTAATAGGCCTCAAATCCTTTAAAATAAACAAAAATGAGGCCTTTCGGCCTCTTCAGGGGG
>JAEDNL010000058.1 GCA_016302505.1 Bacilli bacterium | reverse complement strand
ATGGTATTGGTTACGTAGCTTTAGGACTTTTATTAAGTGCACTTGCAGTTGCTGGAATTACATATAAATTAAAAAAGAACTAATAAAATAAAGAACTTCATATTTTGAAGTTCTTTTTAATTGCTATTTTTATCTTTAACACCAATAATTCCACCTATAATAGAAGATAAAATTAAACTCATATAATAAACTATATTAGAAAACGTAATTTTCGTTAAAAATAAAGTGATTATAAAGAAAACAATAATTAATACTAATGATACTAGAAATCCATTTAAATAGCCTTTTCTTTGTTCCTTATATGCTGTTTTAAAACCAAGTAAGAAAAATAATAAAATCATAAAAATGTAATTAATAATATTAATAGTTTTATAACTAAATAATTCGAAGTAATATATAATAGACATTAATAATAAATAGATAAAAAGCACTATAAAAAATAAAGATATATTTTTTAAATAATTAATAATTTTATTCAATTTAATCACCTAATTAATTATATTTATATTTTATAATATTATGTTTAAAAAAATAAATAATATATCATAATAATAGTAGGTGATTATATGGATATTGTTATAGTAATAATTAAAACTATATTTTTTTATTTTTTTGTTCTAATTATATTTAGATTAATGGGTAAAAGAGAAATAGGTCAGGTATCTATACAAGATTTAGTAGTAAGTATCTTAATAGCTGAATTAGTTGCAATAAGTATTGAAAACTATAAAGATTCTATGATGCTTACTATTGTACCAATACTTTTATTATTATTTTTAGAGATAGCTGTTGGATATTTATCATTAAAATTTAATAAACTTAGAAATCTTATGGATGGTAAACCTTCTTTAATAATAAATAGGGGTATTATAAATTATAAAGAAATGATTAAACAAAGATATACTTTAGATGATTTAATGATGGAACTTAGAAGTAATAATATAAAAAATCTTAAAGATGTTGAATATGCTGTTTTAGAAAATAATGGTAAATTAAATATATTTAAATATAGTTTTTTAGGTATCGATAATAGTTTACCATTTCCACTTATATTAGATGGTGTTATACAAAAAGATGTATTAAATTATCTTGAAAAAGATGAGAGTTGGTTATGTGAATATTTAAAAGATAAGTCATTATTAAAAGAAGATATATTCTATGCATTTTATAAAAATAAAAAAATTTATGTTATTAAAAGAAATGAACTTAAGGATTAAATGCTTTTTTAAGCATTCTATAATATATATAAGTTGATACTACTAAATTAATTATTATTGATATTAAAAGACTATACATACCAATTTTCATAAATGAAAATATAGTTATAGAAAGAAGTCTTACTATTGAGTTAATAATAGTTGCTTTCATAGCATCTCTACTTCTATTTATAGCTTGTAATGCATTTATAAGTGGATACTCAATATAAAATAATATAGTAAAAGGAGCAAGTAATTTAATATAATCTATTCCTTCGTTTGTATGATATAAAATATTTAAAAAAAAGCTTGGAAACATTGATATTATTAGAGTAGAAACACTTCCTATAGTTGATGATATTATTAATATTTGTTTTATTCTTTTTATACACATTTTATAGTTCTTTAATGTATAATATTTAGATAATTCTGGTACTAGTGAAGTTGACATATTTTGAGTAAAGAATTGTGGCATTAAAAGTAGTGTCAATGAATAAGCATTAATTACTCCATATTCATATACTATATAATCTTTTGAATAACCTACATATAGTAATATATTAGTTAAGATAATTGGTTCTAAAAAGTATGATATAGATCCAATTATTTTACTACTAGTAGCAGGAATAGATGTATTCATAACAGTTCTTACATCTTTTTTATTTATTATAAATTCTTTTACATTTACTTTATATTTAGGAAAAAATTGTATCATAACTATTTGTGATATAATTTCTCCGATAGCATTTATAAGTATTATAAAACATATTGTTTTAACAAGACCCAATTGAATAAATTTATCTAAAAATAGTAGTATTAAAATCATTCTAGTTATTTGCTCTAAGAAATTAGAAAGCATATATGGAAACATATTTTGTTTACCCCAAAAATACCCTTTAATGATAGAAGAAATACTTATAAAAGGAAGAGTTAATCCTATACATATAATTGGGTAATATAATCTTTCATCTTTAAGTAAATCTATAGATAGAGTTTTAGCGAAAAGAAATACTATTATAAATAATATTAAATTTAATATTAATGAAATAGGTATTATAGAATACAAAAGAGACTTTGCTCTTAGAGTTTTATTTGATATAGCTCTTGATATAGCAGTAGGGTATGAAAATGTTGCGATAACAGTAAGTAATGATATAGTAGGGCTAAGTAAACTATAGAGACCTATTCCTTCAGTACCTATTTTTCTTGTTATAATTATTTTTAAAAAGAAACCTACTGTTTTAGTAAGTATTCCTCCAACTAATAATAAAATAGTTGATTTTATAAATATATTATTATTTATTTTATTTAACATATTAAATTATATGTATCTATTGATTAAGTTATTTATTTATGTTATTATTAGTTTGTTCTTATGAACAACAATTTTTAAAATTACCTTATAAAGAGTAACTGAGAGACTGGCTCTATGAAGTTACACCAACCTATTAAATTAGGTGGTAATCCCAGATGGATAAGGATAACTTATATGCCTAAGTTATCTTAGGTATTTTTTCTTTTTAAGGTAATTGTAATCTTGAAAGGAGGATATATATGAGATTATTTAGTAATGAAATTGTTTTTAGGGGACATCCAGATAAAGTATGTGATCAAATTAGTGATGCTTTATTAGATGAATTTTTAAAAGGGGATAAAAAAAGTAGATGTGCGATTGAAACTGTAGGAGGTAAAAGAAAAATATTTATAACGGGAGAAGTAACATCTAAAAGTAATGTCAATGTAAATAAAATTGTTAAAAAAGTATTAGAAGATGTTCATTATCCATTAGATTATGAAATTATTAATAATATAGGTATCCAAAGTAAAGATATAGCACTAGGTACGAATGATGATGTTTTAGGAGCAGGAGATCAAGGTATGATGTTTGGTTATGCTTGTAATGATAATGAATATTATTTACCAACTGCGATGGTTATATTAAAGGAACTTAGTAAAGAATATGATAAATTAGTTAAAAATGATAACAGATTCAAAAGTGATGGTAAGGCACAATTAACTGGATATTATGATAATGAGATGAAACTTATGCGTATTAAGACATTTACTATAAGTTATCAAAATACTGAAAAAGATAGAAAAGGTACTGATAAAATCATTATAGATATTTGTAATAATATATGTTCTAAATATAATATTGAAGTAGAAAAGTATTTGATTAATCCTACTGGTAAATTTGAAATAGGTGGATTTGAAGGAGATGCTGGCCTTACAGGTAGAAAGATAGTTGTTGACTCATATCAAGGGTTTGCTAAAGTAGGAGGAGGTGCATTTAGTGGCAAAGATCCTACTAAAGTAGATAGAAGCGGAGCATATAAAGCAAGATTAATCGCAGTATATTATTTAAAAAAATATAATCTTAAATGGTGTAGTATTCAATTAAGTTATTCTATTGGTATTAGAAAACCACTTGCTATATATATAGATAGTAATAGAGGGATATTAAAAGATGAAGCAACTATTTCAAAATATTCAAATCTTTATGAAGAATGTGAGCCTAAAAATATAATAGATGATTTAAATCTATTAAATGAAAAATATTATGAAAGAAGTAAATTTGGTCATTTTTAAAAGTGTAAAGTTTTTGATATTTTATTGATATATTTTATAAATATGATACAATTAAATTAACCTAGATGATGAATATAGCTTCATAAACCGGCTATGTAATATTATAGGGGGACTAATTAGTATATGGAAGTTGAATATTGTAATTTAATTACAAGATCCCGATTATACTATGTGACCTACCACCTCGGGCGAAGCGCGAGTTTTTATTACCTATATTTATACTAGGTTTTTTATTTTGCATAAAAATACTCTTATGATATAATATTATTGTTTTATAGGAGGGAATATATGAATATTAAAGAAAAAGCTAAATATTTTGCCATAAATGCTCATCTAGGACAAATAAGAAAAAATGAACCAGATAAACCTATGATAATGCATCCCATTAGTGTCGGAATGTTACTTGAAAGTTATGGATATGATGATTATGTAGTGGCTGCCGGTTACTTGCATGATGTAGTAGAAGATACAAATTACACTATAGAAGATATTGAAGAAAATTTTGGTAGTCGTGTGTCTTCACTAGTTAAAGGTGCCTCAGAACCTGATAAAAGTTTATCTTGGGAAGAAAGAAAAAAACATACTATAGAACAAACTAAAACTTTACCTCTTGAAAATAAATTAGTTATTTGTGCAGATAAAATAAATAATTTAGAAGATTTAATGATTAAATTTCAAAAAAATGGAAAAAGAGATTTTTCAGCATTTAAAAGAGGAGAAGATAAACAAAAATGGTATTATACAAATGTTTATAATAGTTTAATATATAATGAAGATGAAAATTTACCTCTATTTAAAAGATTAAAAAATGTATTAGATATAGTATTTAATAACAAGGAAGATTTGTATTTAAAAGATACTATATTTAATGATAATAAAGATTATTATGATAAGTTAAAGAAATTACATGCTCAAAAAGTTGAACTTGAAAGATTAAGAAATCTATGTAAACTTACTAAACCATTTGTAATTGAATTTAGTGGTACTCCTAGAACTGGTAAAACAACAACTATTAATAATTTATATGACTTTTTTAAAAAGGGTGGTTTTGATATAACTATTATAGAAGAATTTACAACTTCTAAATATTATAAAGAAGAATTTAAACAAAAATATAGTGATTTATCTAGTAGTGATTTTAATATTGCTATATTAAAAGAAGTAACTAATCAATTAAAAGATATAATTAATTCTGGTAAAGAAATTATTCTAATAGATAGATCTATTAATGATAGACAAATTTGGAATTATAGAAGATATAAAAAAGGAGATATTGATTTAAAAACATATGAAGAATTAAGAGATAAATATTCTTTAATATCTAAAAAATTAATAGACTTTTTAGTAATAACATATGCTGATGCATTAACTTCAATAAAAAGAGATTATAATAGTAGTTTAGCATTAGAACAAAGAAACTTTTTAAATAAAAATAATATTGATGAATATAATGATAGTTTAAATAATTTACAAGAATTATTTAAAAATAATCCTGATAATTATTTATTACTTGATACTTCTTTAATGGACATAAATGATGTCGCCATAACAGTTGCAGACAAAATAATGCCTGTTATGAGAAAGAAATATATTGATAGTTTTAAACAAAA
>JAEDNL010000016.1 GCA_016302505.1 Bacilli bacterium | reverse complement strand
CAACTAGGGTTTAAATAAATATCTTTTTACTGTCTACTTTTTATTGACAAGTTCAAAAATTATAAGCTTTTTTCTTTTGCATTATTATATAATTTTTTTACTTCTTTGATAGTTAGTTTTCTTGATTGACCTATAGATAGATTTTTTAAAGTTAAAAAATCATAGTTGGTTCTTTTTAATTTTAAAACTTTATAACCTAGTGTTCCAAACATATTTTTAACTTGATGATTTCTTCCTTCCGTAATCGTTAATTCAACAAATGATTTATTATTTTTTTTATCTATCTTTTGAATTTTAGCTTTTGATTTTTTTGTTTTTACACCATCAAGCATTATGCCATTTTCTAACATATATATATCTTTTGGAGATATTATTCCGTCTATTTTTGCTAAATATTTTTTCTCTATTTTGTGGCTTGGATGAGTTAGCATATTTGAAAGCTCACCATCGTTTGTCAAAAGTAGCAAACCACTTGTATCATAATCAAGTCTCCCTACTGGAAATATTTTTTCACTTGTATTTATGAAATCTATAACTGTAGTTCTATTTTTATCATCTTTTACGGAGCATATTACTTTTTCAGGCTTATATAATATATAATACTCTTTTTCTTTTTTTTTGACTTCTATATCTTCAACCGTAACATGATCAGTTGAGTTAACTTTATAACCTAGTTCACTAACTATTTTTCCATTTACTTTTACTTTTTTATTAAAAATTATTTCTTCACATTTTCTTCTTGAAGCAACTCCACACTCACTTAAATATTTTTGCAATCTTTCCATAAAATTCACCTAAATAGATTATACATAATTATTTCCAAAAGAACAATATATCTCTCAATTTCTTATTTCTTTTTTTATATTCTAATACATATATTTTCTCTGTATGAATTAGTTTTTTATCATAATATACTTTTAAATTTTTATCATTATTGTTTTCACTTAATACTATATCAATATTTTTTAATTCGTCTTTCTGAAGCAGCATGTAATAATCGTTTTTTATATAATAATGGTCATTGTTTTTACTTTTTATTTTAAAAGATATTTTATTAGAATCTAATATTTTATAGCGTTTATATTTTTTGAAATTATTTTCATATAATCTTTTATGTAATTCAAATTTATCGTTTTCATTTATACTTGCTATTACCAATGTTTTTCCATCCTTTTTTGCTGATGAAACAAAGACTGGACCGCTTTTCATAGTATACCCTATTTTTCCAGAAATTGTAAATTTGTAATTGTTTAACAGTTCATTTTTGTTATACCAAATATAATTTTTAATTTTATACTTTTTTGCTTGAGATATTTTAATAAAATTAGTATTTTTTATTGCATATTTCATCAAAATTGCAAGATCATTAGCTGTGGAATAATTTTGAGTGGTATCATTTAATCCATGTGGATTTTCATACGTCGTATTATACATACCTAATATAAATGCTTTTTGATTCATTTCTCTTATAAAATCATCATATTTCATTACATTTGATGCTATTGTCATGGCAGCATCCCTGGCGTGTACAGAAAAGCAGCAAAAATTTGTTAAAATCAAATGTGTCATCTTCCCTGTTTGACACATTTAATTTTGCATGAAGTATAACCTTTTGATCTGTTTCATCATCTTTAATTGACTCTACCCTTATATCCTCAAAAAAAACCTGCGCAATTTCTAAAATCTTCTCATCATCAGATAAAACCATATCATTTATTTTCTTTTTAAATTCTTCAAAGTTCTTTTCACTAGATTGTTCATTTTGTTCTTCTTCAATCAATTTTCTTTTGTTTTCTTCCAATGAGTTAATTTTTTCATCTACATCATCTTTAAGAGAGTTATATTCTTTTAAGTCTATTTCTTTTCTCATTCGCATCATTATGAGTTCTTTTTTTTCATTATTTGTTTTAAATAATTTTTCATCAATAAGTTTTATTTCTTTTTTATAATCTTTTTTAGTTCTAATATCACTAATCATATCATTTATTTCACTTATTAAATCATCTTGGCAAACAAGTATCATATTTAATATCTTTTTACATACTTCAACCAATTCTTCATAATAAAGTACAGGAGAATTGCAACCTTCAGTTTTTTTCTTACCATGTATTCTATAATTATTACAAGCCCAAAATTTTCTTCTCCTACTTCTATCTCCCTTACCTATTTGATATGTACCTCTTACAAATGTAGCGCCATCAAAATGGCAGTGCATCAAGCCAGAAAATGGGAATTTATTATATTTATTATTCTTATTTATTTGATCGTGTTTTTTACTTCTAGCATCTAATATTTCATTTGCTTTATCCCATAATTCTTCTGATACGATCGGAGGACAAGTTTCATTATCTTTATAAACTATCCACTCATCTCTTTTAAATCTTTTTCTTTTTCTATCGTGATAATCAACAGTAGTTTCTTTATGAGCACAAAAGTAGCCCTTATATTTTGGATTTCTAATTATATTTTTAATAACTGTACCTGCTATTGGTTTTCCTGAATAATTAGTTACTCCATATTCTTCAAACAACTTAAATCCTAATCTATGAACTCCTATATTTTCAGATACATAAGTTTCAAAAATTAGTCTTATGAATTTAGCTTGTTCTTCATCAATAACCAATTTTCCTTTATTTTTAGTATAACCATAAATATTATTACTGCCTGGTACTATACCTTTTTCTACACTTCTTTTATATCCAAATCTTACTCTTTCAGAAAGTTTTCTTATTTCTTCTTGAGCAATACTAGACATAATAGTAAGTCGTAGTTCAGAATCTGGTTGAAAGGTGTTAATATTATCACTTAAAAAATGAACACCAACTCCACACGAAAGTAATTCTTGTGTATATTTTATACTATCCAAAGTATTTCTTGAAAATCTTGATATTTCTTTTGTTAATATCAAATCAAATTTCTTTTTCTTGGCATCATCTACCATTCGTAAAAAATCTTCTCTTTTTTTAACACTTGTACCACTAATACCTTCATCTACATAACCATCTACAAAAGTCCAATTTTCTTGTTCTTTTATAAAATTTTCAAAATACATAACTTGATTTTCTAATGAGTTTAATTGCTCATATCTATCAGTAGATACACGAGCATAAAATGTTACTCGGAGTGGTAAATCATAAATACTTTTTCCTTGACTTAGCATATTTCTTATAGTATATAAATCCACATAAATCACCTCCATATCATTTTTATATTCTTATGTCAACTTTCATTGGATAAGAATATTTCTCTTTATCTTTTTCTATTTGTTCATTTAATTTATTTATCTTTTCATCACACTTTGAAATTAATGCCTCATACTCATTAATAGTAATTTCATTATTTTGATATAAATAATTTAATATTTTCTTTTGAACTTCCTTTTTTACTACTTCATAAGTAATGTTATTGTTCAAAGCTCATTCTCCTCCTGATTAAGTGTATTAACATTGTAAGAAAAAAATTAATAAAAAAAGAAGAATGCACCTACACAATTCTCCTAAAAAATTATTATTTTTAATTTAATTGTACGAATCATATTGCTTATTGCACTTTCTGTTCTTGAAGTAAATGTGCAAGATCAAATCTATTTGCTTTTGAATCAAATGAAATTATTGTAATCTTTTTTTTCAAAATATGTTTCATTATCATATCTAATTATAATTTCATTAAACAAATCTAATTTTTCAATTAATTTTCTAACATTTTCAGTAGTTTCAGTAATATACATATAATCATTCCTCACTATATACTGTTTTTTACTTCATCAAAAATTTTATTAATTAATGTTTCACTTATTAAGTTAGACATATCATCACTTGCAGTATCACTATCTAATTAATTAAGCATATTATTTACTGCAATAAAAGTTGATATTTTACTTGGTTCATCTTCTATGGTATCTTCAATAATATCTTTTATCACTGATATCAACCAATCTAATAACAAGTAATTTAATGTTATTTTTTGTTCCAAAAAAGCATCCCCTTACAAACAACGAATTAAAGCCTTTTTAAGAGGTTTTATTTTTTATTGATTATAACTTGTTCAACCTCAACTATCAAGTTTAATACCGATTAAATTAGATATATTTAACGTTTTTTTCTTCGTTTCATTTATCACTTAAAAAAGTGAATTTTGTAAGAGGTTTAACTTCTGCATAAGTAAGTGTATCCCTATCTAAATCTTCGGTAGTTCTTCCACCACAATTACTATTAGCCATTATTTGATTTAGTTTGAATTAATTGATATGAATAAGAATCAAAACTACCTTCAGCTACATATCTATATATTTCAACTTCTTCATTTTGATTTCCCTGTATTAATATTCTACCTTCTCTTTGTTCTATATCAGATAGTCGCAATGGACAATCTAAATGATGTAAAGCAATTAATTTATTTTTAATATCATCATAAACATTAAAGGTACCATCATTTCTAGGTGTTGATAAATCATAAAAGACAAGTTGTGTTAACTTGTCCTCTTTATTTTCTAGCCATATTTTATAAATATTTTCTACTGCAATATTTATTTTTGAATTAGGTAAATCTAGCATCTTTGAAGTTTTAATATCAGCAGCTTCTTTAAACAAAGTCATAAGTTCAGGAATATTGAAAAATTGAGCAAATCGTGCTTTTGTTCATATTCAAGTGATATCATTTAAGATTTGTAAATTTAATATTCATTTCAAACCTACTATATTAATTTACCTACTAAGATCATAATTATTGATAGAACCAAAAGTACAATTAATTCAATTGGAATATATTTACTATACTTTTCTTCTAATTCAACAATTTCTTTTCTATGTTTGATATTATCTATATTTTTACCAATAATTATTTCACTTGTTGAAACAAAATCATCTATATCATCTTTATAAATACTTTTATGATTTGTAGAATCATAACCTGCATATTTTTGTTTTGGAGTTATAGTTGAATATAAACGATCTAGTGTCCCACTAAATACTGTATTACCTATTAAAAATGCTAAAATAACTACTGCTATCGGATATAATATATAAGTCATTCCATATATTTGTCTTATTGTTGGTACAAATACTAACAAGGTACAAATAACTAGGCTAGGAATTACTCCCAATGCAAAACCTATTTTATTTGTAATAGAACTTTTTTTCTTAATAATCCTATCATATCTTTCAGGTGCTTTTAATATTTTTTCCTTTATTAACTGATAAATATCATCCATTTTTTTATCATCACTACTTAAATTGACTTCAATATCCATTTTATGTTCATAAATATTCATATTAATACTTTGTCTTACCATCTTTTGATCGCTACCATGTTGTATCCAATAATTATAACGATACCTTACCCACATATCTTTAACTTCATGTAATCTATTATTAAAAATTGTAATAAAAGCATTATAATTATCAACAGTTATATTAGTGTCATCATAAAAATTAAATGTACATTTAAAAGTACCATCAAAACTTTTCGCAGTCCAATGTTGGTATTCCCTTTCATATCTTTCATTTTGAGCTGTTTCTTGTTTACATATTTGAATATTTTCTCTTAATTCTTCATCCATTCTTTGAAATATATCTGCTAAATCTGTATCGGATATTATTTTATTAGCAACTTTTATAGTATCGTTATACATTCACAATTACCTCCAATCGTTTAATTATTATTTTGTTTATTACAGAAAATACAATTAGCAACAGGAAATTGCTTTAAAATATCTTTAATTTGTTGCTCTATCTGATTCATATATGGATCATTATGATTTGATTTTCTAGTAAATTTTATCTCATAAGGTTTAAATGTTATTATAAATGAATTTTCGTGTTCTTCTGGACTATCTCCTTTTCCTCTATGAAAATCCATACATAATTTAATATCCATACTACTAACTCCATTTAGATTTCCACCTTGAACAGCAGACATGAATTGTGAATAATCTTTACAAGTAATATTGTTATATGATTTTTTTCTTATGAACACTTCTAATTGTTGACCATAAGATTTTTTATACATATATTCCTTATATTCAAGTTTAAACTGCTTGTTTTTTTCCTCATCTTCCTCAACTAATTTTGTTAATTGTTTATTCATTTCATCACAATATTGAACCAAATATGAAATAGCCTCTACTGTTGGCAATATATTAGAATAATCATATTCATTATTGACTACTATTTTTGATGTAAAACTATCGTCCATACTATATCCTCCTTCGTATTATACAAGTATAGTTCCTATAATATTATAGCATACTTTACAATGAATTGCCTTATATTATTGTTAATTTTACAATAAAAAAAAATAAAAAATTGTAAACAAAAAAGCAATAATCAAATTAATAAGATTATTACCTTAATATTTTATAAACAAATTCACCTGCAATACCACCAGTTATTACAGTATCTGTATCATTCCCTAAATTAACAGCTTTTAACGTTGCTAGCACCATTGAACTATCATCTGACCAAGTTCCTTTTGGTTGATTATGTGTTCCATATTCTTCCATATCAAATTTTTTATTTTCTTTTAAACTTTCTCTACCAATGAACTCAACAGGTACTCCCTGTGCATCACCAATGATAAAACCAATAATACCTGCTCATATTTCATATCATGTATTTTTTCTATATCTATTTTCTTCTTATTTTTAAATATTTTTTCATATTTAGATATTAAATCAATAATTTCATTCCAATTACTAGGAAAACCACCATTTCCAGAAATTAATCTTGTATTATTTTCAGTTTCAAGTTTAATGCTCCACACAACATTACTTTCACCTGAATAAGTATCTTTCCAATCACTTATAATACTATATAATTTACTAACAAATTGACTATAATATCTCTCTGGTACATTAGTTGATAAATCCGAAATAGATTTTCCATCTAGGTTATTTAAGTCAGTAAATAACAAATCATACATTTCTGATTTACTTACATGATTTAATAATAATACATAATTATTGTTATCATTTTTATTACCAATTCTTATTTATTCTTTAGATATATTAATATTGTTTAGCATTTTAAAATTAGTATCTAGATATATATCTTTACCACATTTTTTACACTTATGAGTTGGTTGATTTTCTGTAATTTCACAACCACCTAAAATATATTTATTTTTATCGTAATCATAAATTGGTTCTCCATATAAATATTTCCACAATTCTATTGAGCCACAATAAGGACATTTTCTAGAATTAATATCACTAATATTTGGAATACCATATACTTTTTGAGGAACATTATCTTCTGGTTGTATATCATATTTATCTTTATTTCTAATAAAATCAGGAATACCATATACTTTTTGAGGAACATTATCTTCTGGTTTTATATCATATTTATCTTTATTTCTAATAAAATCAGGAATACCATATACTTCTTGAGGAACATTATCTTCTGGTTTTATATCATATTTATCTTTATTTCTAATAAAATCAGGAATACCATATACTTCTTGAGGAACATTATCTTTTGGTTTTATATCATATTTATCTTTTTTACTAAATAACACTATATCATTTTCCTCCATTTCTTCATCACTAAATATATCCGAATCATTCTTCACTAAATCAAGTAGTATATTAGATACAGTTTCTAATGAGTCTATACCATATATATATCCTAATTTTCTTTCCCATACTACATTATCATCTTCATATTGTATAAATTCCCAAGCCTCTCCATCACAAGCGTCAACAACACGATTATCTGATTTTGACAATTCTATATTTTGAATAATTAGTTTTAATTTTTCCTTACTTATGCTATGTGAATATGATTTTACCCTATCTTGACCATTTATAATTTCATATTTAATAGATAAATCATCATATATATACCATATTTTTGTATTCCAAGTATATATAGTTTTTAATCCCCAATTGTGATTTTCTATTTTAAACATTAATTTTTTTTCAATATTAGAACTATCTATTGTATTTTTAATTTCATTAATTTCTTTTATATTACTATTACTATTATCTAAAACAATATCTATTATATCATTAAATATATACATCTCATTATCTGAAATTCTAATCTTATTTTTCTTTCCATAAATTTCTATATCAATAAATATATTTACAGGATTAAACTGATTACTATCGGAAATATTTAACAAATCGTTATCATTTATATATTTTATTAATTTTTCTTTTTGATTATTGGTTAAATCTTTATAGTGTTCATATTTATTATTTAAATCAAATATATAATTATAAATTTTGTTTTCTTTTAAACTTACAAAACAATTATTAATATTATTATTTGAAAAAGTGTCATTAGACCTTATGAATATATAATCATCTTTTTTTATATTAACTAAATATGTATTATTATTTCCTATAAACTCATTATAATTAACCATGTTATTTTTCAAAAAAGCACTATATTGTTTTTTTATTTCTTCTGGTGCATCAATTTGCAATTTTCTTTCTCCTGTTTCTTCATCAATTTCTAAATAATCCATCCATGGTGTTTGTTCTAATGTATAAATACCTTTACGGGATAATTGCAACATAATTGGTACTTGTGTATTAAATATTTCGGTAATTATTGAATCAAAAACTTCTTTACCAGTAAAACGAATTGAGTGTATATAATAATCTTTATCATCCTTAAATAGATTAGCATTTGCAATTATACCTAATTTTTTACTATAAACTGTATTCCATTTTTCATTTACGTTCTCATTATTCTCAATAATAACAATATCATCACATATTTGATTTAAACTTTCAACAAACTTTTCAAAAAAGCAAGTTAATTCAATTTTTTTATTATCGTATTTTATATATACATGATCAATATTTCCATTTTTTCGTTTTATATGATCTGGATGATCTATCGCTATTACTTCGCAAAGAACATGATTAAAACCATTTTCATATAAGTATGGAACACCAGAAGGCTTAAAATCTTGCTTATTTAATTTATCTAAAGATATATCACCAATTTTTTTATAAGGAATAAATTCGTATTCGTAAACATTACTTTCGAATTTATTTAAAATAAACGATCTAATTTCTTTTATCATTTCTAACAATATATCTCTTTCTTGTTTACAAATTAACCCATCTTTATAATACTGATCATTTGCAAGTAATGTATCTTTAAAATTCTTTCCTTCTGGTACTTGATGTGGAGCAATATGTCTATCCCCTCTAATATAATCCCACAAATCAATAAATGCACCCATTCTATTATCCCATTTGTCTTTTCCCCAAACTGAATTAGGTTCCTCATATCGTAATTTATCATCATTTAGTCTTTGAGTTAATTCCTCTTTTAAAAAGGATAATCTTCCATAAGTAACAAATCTACTATCTTCTTCAAAATTATATGCATTGAATTTATCTTCAATTTTTTTGAAATAATCTAAATATAGTTTATTTGGTATCTTGAATATTTCATATTTATTAGAATCATTAATAAATTCTTTTGTAATTTTGACTAGTTCTTCCCTTTTTAATTTATTACTTAAAGAATCTATGCTAATAGCCTCATATCCACAATAAGGGCATTTTTGTTTATGGCTTACAAGTTTATCATTAGTCTCATTATCTCCTAATGAATAATTAACACTATAAACGACTAATTGTTGACTTTCTTTACCACACTTAGCACATTTAACTGTTTCTCTACTAATACCATTCATCTTCTACCCTCCATAAATATCGTTGATACAGAAGTTTGGTTTTCTATCATCAAAATTAAATGTATGAAATGAATCACCTAAGCAATATTTCCATTTTGAGCATTTACTACATTTATCGCATTTTAATCTATCATCACTTCTAAATAGTTTAAATTTATTTTCCCAAACATCAATAAAACTATCTGTTTTTATATTTCCTTGTACAAACTCTGGTCTTCTTTCTACATTAGGGCATACAAATATATCTCCATTACTTAATATACTTGCAACATATAATCCTGTAATACAAAAGAAATATGTATCTCTTATTTCTTTTTCCATAGGAATATCCAGGTAATGACTACAACCATATTCAACATTCATTATATTTTCTTCTTTTTTATCTTTGATGAAATTAAATAACCATTTATACTCATCTTTATCTAATAAAATATCTTTATTACCTTTTGCTCTACCTATTGGATCTACATTTATAACTCGCCAAGAAATAATATTTAATTCTTTCATAAGTTTATATAAATCCTCTAATTCGTGAAGATTTTTTTTGTTAGCAACTGTTGTTACTTGAACGATTTTTATTGAAGGTACTTTTTGTAATTTTTTGATATTTTCTATAATTCTATCAAATGAACCTGATACTTTTCTAAAACTTTCGTGGGTTTCTTTCAAGCCATCAAGACTTATTGAAATAGTTTCCATATTTGTATCATTCATTTTCTTTAAAATATCATCAGTTATTAACATTCCATTTGATGTCATGCCCCATCTAAAACCTAACCTATTTGCATAATCCATTATTTCAAATAAATCTTTTCTAACTAATGGCTCGCCACCTGTTACATTTAACAAAATATCATTAGCATTATAATGTTGTGAAATATCTAATAAGGCTTTCTTCAAATCTTCTGCACTTATTTCATCTTTTGGAATAATATCTCCACAACTACTTCCACAATGTTCACATCTTGCATTACATCTTGAAGTAACTTCTAAAAACAAATCCTTTAATATAGGTTTTTCATATAATTTTTGTCTATACTCATATAACTTATCAAGATTCTTTATTTTTATTTGTTTTATTTCATCGTTCATTAACAACACCTACTCTTAATTATAATTATAGCATATTTTCTTTATATTTACATGGCAATTGACACTTTTTATAGTATTTTATAGAACCACTAGTTCAATAAAAAACAACTTAATCATTTTTAAGTTATTCTTCAAAAAATCTTTCATTATATTAGTATTTATTTGTGTAGCTGTTTACACATTTGGATTATCCAGGTATGGATTTTCCATATATGGATTAGTTTGTTCATTTTCTAAATCAATAAAATGTGGTGTTTCATATATTAAATAATTATATTCAAAATAACCTTTATCTCCTCTCACTTTTTCAATTTCTACATAATGATGTTTTTGTAGTTCTTTTAATATTGATCTGATTTCATCTCTACTCTCTTTGCTAATTGAACATAATCCTGCAAGAGAATAATCCTTTTGCTTTAAAACTTAAATTTCTATCTCTAAATGATAATTACTCATAACAGTATAATTTTGATTCTTTTCTATTTAGAATACAGACATTATAACCACCTCCAAATTTTCATCAAAAAAGATACTAATTTATTTAGTATCTCATAGATTTATATAAAATATACTATGTCATTTATTATATATATAATTTACAATAATATGTTAAAGTATAAGGTTTGATAGAGGTTATATTATTAAATCTTATTTCATAAGTTCTAACTGCTATTCCGTTCATGCTAGTTCATTTCCACTTCTAAGTAGTAACCCATGAAGTAAATCATATAAAGTAAACGTTTCGCCTTTTTTAGAATAAATCATAGAGCCATTTGCCATATCTATTTCATCGCCAACGGTATATTTGTCAGACAATTTAGCATTTTCTAATGCAACAATAGCTGTCATTACCTTAGTGGTGGATGCAATTAACATTCGTTTATCTTTTTCCTGTGAATAAAGTATTCTACCACTATCAGCATCCATAACTACAATAGATGCTTTAACGTTTATAGATATAAAAAGTAATATTAATAATAATAATTTTTTCATATTTAATTATATGTTATTTTCTTTATTATATTTATATTGTAATTACTATGATGAATAATTTTAATCTTTTTTTTAAAACTATAATTTATTTGTTTCTTTTCTGTTTCTTAAAATATTTACAAGTCTTTCTTCATTCATTTTATCACATCCACATCAATAATCTTGAGTATATTATATTTACTATAGTAAAATTAGTCAATCAATAAAAAACAAGCTAATTATTACTAATTATCGCTTGTATAATCATAAAAGCCATGTATTTTTTCTAATGTAATTCTATCTAGATTATTTAATTTCCATTGTCCATCTACTTTACTTAAATTAAAACTTATATCATAATCAACAGTATCCTTAACTTCACCAATTCTATTCAATTTGTAAGTATTATATAATTCGTCACTAAACATTTGATTTTCATCATAAAACTCATTTGGATTTTCTTTTAAATAATCTTCTGATTCTTTTTGTGCTTTAAAATAATCTAGTACAGTTATTTTTGCACTTACTGTTGCTTCATCAGCATTAATTGTTTCATTTTTAATTTCGTATTTCATATTTTTATATTGTTTTATAAGTAGTTCTTTATAAATATCTTTATTTTTATCCGATAAATTTTCTGATGCAACTTTGGATTCTAAATCAAGTTTTACATTTTCTGATAAATTATTATATTGATTTAAATATGCTTCTACTTTTGATTTTGGAGTGTTTGATAAAGAGCATGCAGGCAGTAAAAATATAGACATTATTATTAATATTATTTTTTTCATAGTTTCCTCCATTAATATTATTTACATTTATAGATAGTTTATACATTATTATAAGATAAAAGTTCTATAATTTTTAATAATTTATCATGTTTATCACAATATTCTTTCATAACATCCAAATATAAGTCTTTATATTTATTATTACTTTTCATTTTATTAAACCATTCATAATACAAGTATTCTATTAAAGATGTGTTGTCTTTTTCCTTATTTAAAAACTTTAATATTTTATCTATATTTTGTTTTTCATTACGAGTGAATTTTGAATATTGAATTTGCTTGTTTGATATTTTTTTATAATTTAATATAATTTTATTTTCTTTTGTTAATTCTTCTAAAATATCTTTTTCTTCATCAAGTAAAAGTTTGCTTATTAATATAATAGTCCCCATAGCATCAAACTTTACACATACTGCATCAACCTCTGTTGTAAATATACATGTATAATTTGATATTGATAGTTTATCAAGAAAAGACCTATTAACAATTATATTCATATTCAATATATCTTTATATGTTTTCATATCAACTTCATATACAAACGTTTTATTTAATTTGGTTATATTGTCTTTTTCATTCCATTCATAGAAATTTATTAATGATTCATTAAAATTTACTGTTACATTATAAGTATAATTCATATTTATTTTTCCTTTCAAATGATAAATACAATAATATTATTCCCAATATAATAATCAAACATTCATGATGTGTTAATATATATTTTAAATATCTTAGTGGTGTAAAACCCATATTAAGTAAATTCAAATATATAATAATAAAAGTTAGACCATATGATGTAAAAAAAACTCCTAATATAAAAAATAATATCCTTTTCAATTTAATAACCTCATTAAATTATATTTATCTTTTATTAAAAATAGTATATAATTAATTAGGTGATAAAATGGAAAACATAATAAAATTTATAATATTAGGAATTGTACAAGGTTTTACTGAACCCTTACCTATTTCTTCTAGTGGGCATGTATTTATTTTAAAAAAATTATTAAATACTGATGGGCCACTTGGTGATTTAAATTTTGAAATAATTGTTAATTTTGGTAGTTTAATTGCTATATTAATCATATATTGGAAAGATATAGTAAGATTAATAAATAGTTTTTTTAAATATTTATTTACAAAAGAAAAAAAATATAAAGAAGATTATAAATATTGCTGGTTAATAGTTCTTGGTTGTATACCAGTTGGAATTGCTGGTTTTCTTCTTAAAGATTTTATTGAAGATGTTTTAGGAAATTCTACTTTATTAATTGGTATTTCATTTATAATAACTTCTATTTTCCTATTTTTAGTTAAAGATATTAAAGGCAAAAAAAATGATAGTGACCTAACTTTTAAAGATGCTTTGTTTATTGGGTTAATTCAAATTATTGCATTGATTCCTGGTATAAGTAGAAGTGGAAGTACATTAATCGCAGCATTATTTAGAGATATTAAAAGAAGTCCTGCATTAAAATATTCATTTATGTTATATATTCCTATTAGTTTAGGTACTATGATATTAGGTGTAAAAGATATGTTAGGTCAATTTAATGTTAGAAGCTTAATTTCTTTATATTTTTTAGGTTTTATATCATCATTAGTAGTTTCATATTACACACTTCGTTGGTTTAAAAAAGCTGTGTCTGATGGTAAATTAATATATTTTAGTATTTATTGCTTAATTTTAGGAATTTTAGTAATAGTAGTTTTGTAAAATTAAAAGGAAACATTTTTGGAGTTTCCTTTTTATTATTCTATTGATTTAATGTTTTCATTTTCTATTTTAACATTATTTATTGAATCAAATCTCTTTGTTATTTTTTCAGTTGTTTTATGGATGTTTTCAACGTCATTATTAACTGTTTGAATAGTTCTTGATAATTTATCCCATCTTTCCCTATATCTTCCAAATTCTACGCCTAATTTGTTTAATTCTTCATGTATAACTGATGTATATTTATCTCTTTCAAGCCCCATTAGCACAGATTGTATTATTGTTAGAAGTCCCATAATAGTAGTGGGAGAAGTTATCCATACTTTTTTAGATGCAGCATATTTTATAAGAGATGTATGATACGCATTAATTTCAGCAAATATAGCCTCGGCAGGTAAAAACATAATAGCTTGATCAGCTGTAACACCAGATATTATATATTTATTAGAAATTGCATCAATATGTTTTTTAACATCAGCCTCAAATAGCTTATTTCTAAGTTCCTTTTCTCTTTCAGTTAATCCTTTTTCAACAAGTCTTCTGTAGTTTTCTAAAGGAAACTTTGAATCAATACATATAGTTCCTAAAGGTTCTGGACCAAATATTATTGCATCAACAATTAAAGAATTAGGTAATGTATATTGAGTTCTATATATTTTATCGTTTTTTTCACCGAATATTGATGATAGTATATGGTATAAATTAACCTCTCCAAATATACCACGACTCTTTTTGTCAGTTAGTATACTTTCAAGAGAAACTATTTCACTACTAAGTCCATCAATCTTTTTTTGTGCTTCATCTATTTTAGCAAGTCTTTCTAATACATTTGAAAAAGTTTTATTAGTTTTTTCAAAATTATCTTCTAGTTTTTCATTAACTTTATCATTAATCATATTAAGTTTCTTTTCGATACGATCATTTAATAAATTAAAATCTTTGTTTAATCCACTAGCAAAATCATGCTTAAAGTTACTTATTTCTTTAATTAAACTGATTTCTGTTCTACTAAGTTTCTCATTAAGTTCATTATTATTATTTTTTCTCATTATTAAAATTATTAATAATATTACTATTAAAATTAAAATTCCAATTATTATATAATCCATTTGAATCACCATATTAATTTTAGCAAAAAGATAAACTAATGTCTATTCAATTTTTAACACTTTATTTACAAGTACAGTAACTATATATGATAGTAATAATAATATAGCTATTTTAACTAATACAATAGGATTTTTGAAGCTATTAACAAATGATGTACCTACAAATCCCCAAAAATATACTAATGAAATTTTTCCAATAATTAATCCAATTAAATATTTCTTAAAGTCCATTTTAACAAGTCCAGCAGCAATATTAACCATAAACGCGGGAGTAAAAGGCATCGCTATTAATATAACTAATTGGGTTACGGATATATTTTTAAATAAATGTTTATATTTTTTTAAAGTGGATTTATCTTCAGTTAATTTTTCAAATTTATTTCCAAACCCTTTTTTAAATAAAAAATATGACATAATACAACCTACGATTGTAAAAATCCATGATAAAAGAAATCCAACTAATTTTCCAAATACTAGAAAATTAATTGTTATAAAAGCTACTAAAGGAAGAACTGGAAAAATTGATTCAATTAAAATTAAAAAACATCCTACTAATGCTCCAATTGTTCCATTATATTCAATAAATGACATAATACCATCAAAAATTTTCATTATAAAATCTAACATGTTTTCACCATATTAATTTTAGTATATTTAATTTTATTTTTCAAGATAAAATACTTTATAACCTATAGAAGATAAAATAGCAACTGCTCTTTTACTTAACTTTCCACTTTTGCAATATATATAATAAGTTTCATTTTTATTCAAATAATATCTATAATTATTTATTAATCTATCATAAGGAATATTGATACTTCCGTTTATATGGTTTTCATTATATATAGATTTATCACTAACATCTATTATTTTCATAATATCACCTATTATATATTATGAAAAAAAAGACGAATTGCTATTCGTCTTCACCACCAAAGAAATCATCAAAAAAATCATCATTATTTGGTTTATTATTAACTACTACACTATCCACATCAACATTTACTTTTGGTTTTTCAACAATTGGTTTTTTAACCTCTTCTTTAGTTTCTATATAAGATTTATTCTCGGTTGGTAATGGCTCAATTGTTTCAAAATAATTAGCCTTAGTAGGAATAATTTTTTCTTCTTTATTGTCTTTTAAAATATCATTTATTTCGTTTGTTATTTCACTTTCAGATTTAGTTTTATCATTTACAGAAATCTTGTTATTTTCTTCAAGTCTTGCCTTTTCTGCTGCCTCTTCTCTTTCTAATTCAGCAATTTTTTCATCAAGTTTTTTAACATAATCATCAAGGCTTGTAGAAATATTATTAACAGGTCTTACTCCGCTAGGCATTGGACCAAAAGCTCCAGGCATTCCAGGCATTCCCATTCCAGGCATTCCCATTCCAGGCATTCCCATGCCAGGCATAGCACCACCCATAGGATTAAAATTAGTACCTTGTTTTTCTTTTAATTTAATTACAAAATCTTTAAGATCAAACACTTTAACGTCACGATGAGGTCTTTCAGTATAAGTCATTTCATTATACTTTTTACCCCAATCGGTTTTATAATCATAAGCTAATTTTGTTTTAAAAGGCATACTTCTAAATCTATTAATTATTACTTCTCCTTCTTTAAGAGCTTGTAAATCACTAACTGTAAATAATGGTCTTATTGGAGGAGCTGGTTTATCTTTTTCAGCTTTTTCAGGTTTTTGGTCACCAAGTAATTTACTAATTTCTTCTAAAGCAGCAAGTTCTGTACTCATGATATATACAAAGTTACCACAGTTACCTTTAATAGTTTCAGCAACATCTTTTCCATATACTTTATTTAATTGTGAAAAGTTTTGAATTACAAAACTAAATCTTATATTTCTTGATCTTGATGCAGTAATCATTGTTTCTACATCTTTAAGAGCTGGCATGTTAGCAAACTCATCTAAGATGAAATTTGTTCTATAAGGAAGTTTTAATCCTGGACATGTTTGCGCAACTGCAATTAAAGCTTCATATGCTTGTTTTACAAATATAGTTGCAAGCGCATGATAAGTAGTTTTTTCATCATGAACTTTTAAGAACACAGCTGTTTTTTCTTTTCCAATGTCTCTAATATCAAAATCACTATATGAAAGCATCTCAGATAATGCTTCTTGTGAAGAGAATATTCTTGTCTTTGTCCTGAATGTAGACATAATACCACCACGAGTTTCATTAGGTGCATTAATACAAGATGCTGCTGCTATATAAGCAGGAGATAATTCTCCTTTGCTTTTAAAGTATTCTATAATGTATTTAGAAGCCCCTATTCTATCTTCACCTACTTCAGCCATCATGTTGATACTGTTTATATTAATTTCTTCTTCAGTTGCATCATCAAATAACCCAAGTGATAATCCTGTAAAGAAATTTGAAGCTGTTTGTTCCCAGAATGGTTCAGCTTTATTATTAGGATCAATCAAAATATTACTAGCTAAATCTTGTAAAAGTTCATTTGCTTTATCTGAATTTCCTTCTTTATATATTCTATATGGATAACTAAATGGATTCCATGCAGCTCCTTCTTTAGGATCACGGAAATTTATCAATATAATTTTGTAACCTTTTTCTTTAAGAATTTCACCGCATTTTTCATAAAGTTCACCTTTAGGATCTGTTACAATCATGCTTTCGCCATGTCTACCAAGTATTTTAATCAAAGGAAACATAAATGCTTGTGTTTTACCAGAACCAGAAGCACCCATAATTAATGAGTGAGGTTGTCCACTATCATCTACCCATGCATCTTTACCATTGTTAATAATAGGAATACCACCAGCATCATAAGTATCATCTTTTAAATGTACTTTTTTAATACCGTAATCCTTTTTCATTTCACTTTCTGACATTAGTTTAGAATAACCATCATTTTTACTTTTCTTATCGGTTGTAATACCAAAACCTTTTTCTCTTTCAAAAAATAATGATGAACAACCAGCTATAATAGCAACTAAAGATAAAATATAGAAAAGCATAGTTGGTAATATAAACTCCATAGAAAAAGCAGGAAAAGGATTTAATCCTCTGAATGTACCTTCCGTAGCAAAACTATTTAAATTAAGTACAGCTATTGCTATTAAGTACAATAAAACTACACAAAATATTAAAAAAATTACTATATCTTTTTTATCAGCTCTAAATCTTAATTTCATACTTCACCTCATACAATAACATTATACTATATAAAATTTCTTTTTTCATTATATTTTTATTATTAAAAGAAAAAAGATATAAATATTATATACATCCTTTAAGTAATTTGAATTTCATATTATTAGATTTATATATTTCATAACACTCTATATCATGACTAAATTTTGATTTAGCAACTACTATATCAAGTTGATTATCATTATTTATATCTAATAGGCCTACAATAGTTAATTGATATCCAGCAGAAGATTTATCTATTTCTTTTGAAATTACATTATATTCATTATTTTCATAAGTAAATAATATTGAATATTCAATATCACTAGTTAGAGGCTTACTTGATAATAAATATATATATTCATTAAGTCCGTCATTATTAATATCTGCGCTGTATCTAATAAAATTAGTTGTTTCAAAGTCATAAGTAGCAGAAATATTTTCTTGTTTAAGTATACCATTAGCAATAGAATTAGCACCTAAAATATTAGTATCTGTTATTATATTTGATACTCTTGTAGAATCATAGTAACTACTACCAATAAGATAACCATTATAATCAATAAAATTATTATTATTATCAACTAATTTCAATCCTGATGGCATTTTTCTAACATAATAATTACCTAAATAATTTCCATCTGAATATACATTAAATTTGTTTTTTAAAATTCCTTCATCTTCATAGGATAAATATTTAATACTATTATTTTTATATGAAAAAGCAACGTAATTATCAATAAAGAAATATTTAGTTTCCACAAATGAATCATTGTTTTCATTGGAATTATCACTATATAAAACTAGTCTTAAAATTATAGCAATAATTAGTATAATGCATCCTATAATTATCTTAATTTTATTTTTATCCATTATCCCTCCAATTTATACCTTATAATTTGAAAATTTTGATTGCTTTTTGCCATAGCTGGATAATCTGAAAATAATTGTCCTTTTTTACTGCTATTTGGATCAAAAACATATATTTCATCACTACTTACATAATTAACTGCAACATAGTGATCAATGTTATATGTACCAGTATAAGTATGACTTACGCCCAATATTACAAATTCACCTGATGATAAATAACTATTAACTTTTTGCATTTTTTCTTGTTTAGTACCACTAAGGCTTGAGGAACTTATAAGTTTAAAATTTGGTGCAACTCCTGTAACATTCCAAGTAATAGAGTCATATGCTGAAAATCCTCCGTTGCTTTTATGTGCTTCCATGAATGTTCCAGGATTAAATTCACCACTGACTTTAGTAGGAGTTCCACTTCTTGCAATTTGAATAGAAACAGATGTTAATGCACATCCGATTTCACATATTGTTTGCTTTCTAACTATTAAGTTTTTCCATCTTGAATCACATTGTTTCCAATTTTCAGCTTCGGTATTAGATACTGCACTGTTAATTCGTTTTATAGTATAACCTTTATTGGCTGAATCATAATGTTTGATTAAAATCTCATCATATTTCATTCCATTATTCGCCATGCTTCTCCATTTATTTTGATCAACATTAAAATATGGTGTATATACAACCTCTCCTTTAGAATCCACTAATACTAACCCTTCGACTTCATTAGCCCATTTACGAAGAGGACTATCACTTGAAAGAGCTGGATGCCCAGAACTACAGTTATTAACTTGATCTGGCTTATAACCTATATCGGGATCACAATAAGCTTGATCACTTGTTGTTTGTCTAATATTAATAACGATATAACCATTTTCTTCAGTTATAGCTAATTTTCCTCCCATACCAGCGCCCCTTGTCAAAGCATAAGAACGAGCCGCGATTGCTTGAGTTTTAAAAACTTGTTCACTAATACTATCAGTGCCACCACCAACTTCTTGATATGCTACACCAAGAATATATTTATCAAAATCAATTAACCTGTCATCTGAATATACAAGTTCAAATTGATCGTTTTTATATAATCTTACCTTTATTTTACCACTATATTCTTTACCATTAACAATGAATGATGATGAAGAACCATATATACCACTATATGATGAATTAGAATGATAATCACCTACATCAAATTTTAAGCTATCTGGAATTATTAAATCAGCAAAAAATCCTAAATTATTTTCAGCCCATTTAATAGCAGCAGTAATCATTAATATAATCAAAACAATTACAAGTATAGGAAAAGCAATTAAAGCTCCCACTTTAATAGCAATCAAAATTAATTTAATTTTGTTCTTTTTCTTTACTTCTACAGCAGTCTTTGAATTTTTTGATTTTGATTTCTTTTTCTTATTATCATCTTTTTTATTATTATCTTTTTTATTTAAATTATCATCTTTCTTTGTTTTATCTATTTTGTCATTTATTTTTGATTTATCATTATCATTATTTTCTTTACCATTTAATTTACCATTATCATTTTGAGATAAGGTATTATTTTCAGAAGATTGAGTTTTAGTTTCTTTAGTATTTTGTTGCTTTTTATTTTCTTCATCGTCAGTATTTCTAGGTTTTCTATTAACTCCATCATCATTTTTTTGTCTATTATTAATAGCATCAACATCTTTTTCATCATTTTTTTTAAGTTTATCTAAAGAACTTTTGCCGCTATTAATAGTAGACCTTGCACCACCTACAAAACTTCTACCAGCATTCACAATTCCTTTTCCATTAGAAAGAAGTTGGTTAATATCACCAACTGTTTCATTTTCATCGAATTGTTCAGGATTGTAACCGTTGTTCATACTGCTCTCCTAGTAGTATTAGAAACCTCCTCCGCCTCCAAATGATTCTAGTTCCGCTTGTGTTGCTATAACATTAATTCTCATTCTTCTATTACCACAAACAAATAGTGCTTGTCCTTGACTATATCTCTTAATTGAATCTTTTTCTTGATCATTTAAATCTATTAATTTAGATAAGTCATCAACAGCTTGCTTTTTAAGTCCCATGACTAAATAATATGATGCATTATCAAATATTGCTTTCCCATGTATCAAAACATTAGGAGCAGCAAAGTCTGTAGGTTGTTGAGTTATTATAATAGTACCAGTGTTATATTTACGACTACGTCTTTGAATTCTTGCTAAGAACTCAGCACCTAAAGTATTTTGATCAGCAAGTAACATATGTGCTTCATCAACCATTAAGACTGTATTTATTGTTCTATCAAGTGAAAGACCCCATGCATATTTAAGAATGTTAAAGAACAATGCATTTCTTATATTTGCATCAGTATTCATAAGTTCACGAATATTAAATACAATAAAATCAGCATCAGTATCTATAGTAGTTTTACCGCTAAAATAATATCTTAATTCTTTTACCAAAGGTCTTACTTTTAATTCTAGTTTTTCCATTACTTCTCTTTCACGAGTTCTTTCAGTCATTGAAAGTAATCTACCCTTAATAGTTGCATAAACATCATCAAATGTTGGATAATCATGTGCAGCTATTTTAGAGAAATCAGTATTAAAATCTATTTTATATCTTTTATAAGTATCTTGTACTACTTCACTAAACATAGTAAGAGTATCCTCATCAATATCAGGACTATAGTATTTCATAAATGCTTTTAATGTTTGAAGAGTTCTAGTTAAAATTGCATACCCTACTCCTTCTGTCATTTCATCTTCATCAGCATCAAGTACTACTTCAAGTGGATTAATCATACCAAATTCTCCACCTTTACCTAAATCAATAAAGTCACCGCCATATAATTTAGTCATTTCTTGAAGTTCACCTTCCGGATCTATAACTAAAATCTTATGGCCATTTCTTATATTAGTTCTTAATAATAATTTAGCTGCCGTTGATTTACCTGAACCAGATGTACCAAGTATAATCATATTAGCATTATTTCTATTAAATTCTTTTTTAATTTGATATAAGAATTGATTAAATAAAATAACTCCACCAGAATAATCAACTCCAAGTAGACATGAAAGTCCTGGATCTTTAATACTATCAAAAATGAAAGGATACATAGCAGCTATAGTTACAGATGGAATTGGTGTTCCTATTCTTTCTTCAATATCACTTGGTTCAAATATAGGAAGCATACTTTGTAATACTTTTTCTTGTTCAAATCTAAGAACAATTCCTCTCATACCCATCGCATCTAAATAATTTTTAACTTGAACCTTTTTTCTTTCCAATTCTTCATGTGAGTCAGCAGACACTAATAAATGCATTTGAAAATCAAATATTCTAGCTTGAGTAGAAGTTAACATTTGAACAAAATTTTCAATACTTTCATAATCTTGTCTTATTTGTTCTTGCATTGTAACATCACGCTCATTTTGATATCTAGCTTTCATATCAGCAATCTCTTTATTTAACATCTTAGATAAAACAGAAAAAGCAATTGGAATATGTTTAATGACTATCTTAACTCCTCCAAGTTGTGTTAAATTAGCAAGATACCCCTCTCCTATGACTTTAGGATAACTAATTATTGTCAATATACAACAATGTTTATCACTTATTACCATTTCAGAAGGTTGCCCAAAATCTAAATTCTTTGGTGCTAATTGACTCTTAAAACTTAAACTCATTGACTCATCACCGTCCCAAAATTACTTTTTTCGCCCCCGTTCATAAAGCCATCTAATAAAACTCTCAAGTCATCATTACTTACTTGTACAGATTGAAGTCCAGCGCTAGCTAATCCTGACACTAAATTTTGAATTCTTTTTTGAATCATTTCAGGCCTTTTATCTTTAAATAAAATATAATATTCAGTATCTGTTACGTTAACTTCTTTACTCATAAATAAATTAGCTTTATCAATATCTTCTCTAATTAACTTTCTTATCGCAGGAAACTGAACTGAATTAAATAATAATTTTAGTTGTGATAAATAAACATTTATATCAACAGGCCTATCAGCAACCATTAACCAAAAAGGATAATCTATAGTATTATAAAAATTTCTAAGATTCATTATTGCAGCATCTTGAGATGCATAATCAAGAATAAATATATTTCTTGGTCTAATTTTTACACCAGTCACTCTAAATCCGTTTTCTAATATAATTTCACCATTTTGAATACCCCTTATAGGTAACCAATTTTCAGCATATTTTTGTGCCTCAAGATTAACACTATTCTTGCTCATATGTAGCACACCATCCTCTCCAATAATATTTTCTTGGCCTTGTATAATATAAATACATTTCCCTTATAAATACCATAACGTTATGATAATACGGTATTGGAAATACCAAGAAGGCTGCAGTACCTATTGGTAATAACTTCAATACCATACTTAAAAGCGTATCACCTTTCATAGCTAATAATAATACAAGTGTCAATAATCCACCAGTCATTAATACAATTAAGTCTATTCCTCTAAATAACCCAAAATATAATTGACTCTTTTTACTATTAGCAGGTATTATATATTGATTCATATTCTTTTCTCCTTCTATATTTTATTTTAATTTGAACTCCCTCTTCTATTAGCTCTTCTACTTGCACCACTATTAAGAATTTGTTGTCTTTCAGATTCATTTGCTTTTTTAGCTGCTTCTAAATCATCTCTTGAACTTGAACCACTTACGTTTTTAGTGCCAGTTCCTTTTCCTTCTCTCCTCAAATTTTCTTTGGCTGCAGTAACTTCAGTACCAGATGCTGCCTCAGCTGCTTTATTCCATTCTTTTTTGCCATCAGTTCTTGCCCTATCTTCATTAGCTTTTAAATTTTTCTTTGCCGCATCAACTTGACTTCTATGATTTTGATCCCATGCACTTACTTGCCCGTTTTTAACAGCTTCTTGTCTTTGAAGCATTAAATCATCATAATCCTGCTTTGCTTTTAAATAAGAGCCATCATTTTGAACACATGAATCTGCATAAGAATCTGCATTGTCTCCATATTTTATACCATACTTACCTTCTTTATCTTTAATTTCATTTGCTTGGGCATTTAATACATTATCGATTAACTCATTATCATGTGCAAGTTCTTGTGCTTGCTGTGCTTGTCTTTGAGGAATCCCAAGAAGATTTTCAACACCTGCTCCTGCTCTTGAAAAAATATTACCCTGAGCACGTGCTCTAAGTGCATTATCTCTTGTAGTAGATATACCTGTACCTTGATTTCTAAAAAAATCTGCAACATTATTTGCTCTGTATCCACCAGTTGCGCCCCTAAATCCACCGCCAAATAGACCGGATACAGCACCGCCAACACCACCTACTGCAGCACCTGCGGCCATTCCACCAAGTGCTCCAACACCAAGTCCAACAGCAGCACCCATGCTCTTCATTAGTCCTCTAAATCCAGCAGCACCTTCACCACTTCCAGCAGAATTAGTTCCAAGTGCTTTATCAATAAATGAAGGCATTTTTTTTGCAAATGTAAATAACGAAACAATTATAATTATAAACACAAATGCGCCCATTACTGAATCTCTAGTTCCAATATTAAGCGTATCAAAATTTTGAGTAAACATAGCAATCAGTGCAGAAATTAAATATACCACTGCTACTCTAATAAATAAACCAGAATATTCAGCTAAGTAAGTTTTATAAAAACTTTGAAAAGTTTTATTTTTCATGCCGCCATCAATAGTAGTTATAATTGCTATAGGCGCTGTAACCTGTAAAATAATTAATTTAAACATCCTAATCGCAACCTCAATTGTTAAAACTATTAATGTATATACTAGATAAAGTCCAACTGCTGTACTTAACAATGGAAATCTATATTCAGTACTTCCGTGATTTGATATTTCATCATCATTTTTATCTCTATAAATTGCATCCGCTATATTCGTTATTTCAAAAAAGTTAACGTTATCTGGATCCTGCTTATAAATTTGACTTAAGGTATCATCTGCTCGTCCGCCTGAAAATGTTCCATTATTGCAATCTACAGTGTCCTTAAAAAAACTAAACAATGTTATAGCTGCTAATTGTTTTCCAAAATTCTCTGAATCGTACTTTTCTCCAAATATAAACCTACCCAACAATCCAGCTTCATCACCACCACTTTCACTTTCGACATCCGCTATTTGTTTTAAAACAGTAAACTCATACCCATCTCGATAACCAATAATCAGCATCGAAAACTCATTAAAAACAGTAAATATAAATTGATATGAAACCAAAAGTGCTGCACATATAACTATGTTAATTAATAATGCACTTCCTCCTGTTGTTTTTTGATTAAATTTTTCTGGATCAATCATATATTGAATAAATGACATTCCAAGTTTAAATAATATTAAAACCATTATTAGTGCTTCAACCCTATTTATCAATGGTTGAGTCCAAGAACTAATCACACTAAAATTTAATTGTGCTATTATTTGAAATATATTATATATATAAGCAACGGCAGAATAAACTATAGCGTCCAATAATAATAGAAAAAACCAAAGTACATCAATAATTCTATCTATTTCTAATAATGATATAAATGGTAATATTTGATTTATAATTAATGACATAACATCACTCCAATTCATATTATTTATTCATAAAAATTATAACATAAAAGAAAACTAATTAAAAGATTTTTTTTATCTTTCAATTAGTTTTTTATTTCATCCAGTTAAAACATGTTA
>JAEDNL010000057.1 GCA_016302505.1 Bacilli bacterium | reverse complement strand
CAAAATTATCATTCATTTCATTTTTCATACTTTTTCCTCCATAAAAAAAGGTACCATTATAAGGACGAATTATCGTGGTACCACCTTAATTTATAATATTTCTATTATCTCTATGTCTTAATGCGACTAACATTATAATTTACTACTATTTCAATTATACAACTCCCAAGCTACATTCAAATATCAATCATTTAGAAAAGCTTCCAGTCTTAGACTCTTCATCCCTATAAACTATAATATTTTACTCCTCTTGTTCTTTGTTTTTATATTTATGAGTATACAACACATTAATTAAGTTGTCAATTTCTTAAATCAAAATAATTTTAAACTTAATGGTTTTTCTACTATATTTTTAATTATATCTTCATTAAAATTTTGAAATACATCAGTAAAATATATAGGATGTATATTATCTTCTATTAATGATTCTTTTAAATATTCATAATATGTTTGTATTTCATTTGAAGGTATTTCACTAATAAATTTATCAAATACTTTTCTTTTAGTAATATCAAACTCAAATAAATATTCAAAGTCTCTATTATATATTATAGATATAATACATATAAACAGTTTAAATAAATCATCTATTACACTATATGGTTTATCTCTAAGATCATATAATGTTATTAAATAATTTCTTTCATATATTTTTTGTCCATTTTCAAGATCTATAAATATTGGTTCATTATTATAAATTAATATATTATCAAGTCTTATATCACCTATTACTAAATAATTATGTAACTGTTTTAATGTATCTGTTAACTTCTTTATTAAATGGTATTTTTCTTCTATAGTAAATTGATTTTCAATTATATTTTTTAATGATACTGAATCACGTAATTTAGGCATAGTATAACCATATACAAAGCCATTTTCACATAATAAATCATTAATGCCAAGTATTCCTTTTATTTTAGGCATTGAATATATATATATTAGAATATCTTGTGTCTCATAATTATTATAGTCATTACATATTTTATATAAAGTATCACTTTCTTCATATATATTCTTATTGAATTGTTTTTTGTTTTGAACTTCAAATCTTGATATATTTAATTTCATCAAAACCACCTGGATTTTATTAAAACAAAAAATAGAGTATTTGTAAATACCCTATTCATCTTTATGTAACTCTTCTATTATTTTTTCTATTTTTTGACCATATTCAATAGACTCATCAAATATAAATCTCAATTCTGGTGTATGTCTAATATCAAGTCTTTTTGATAATTCACTTCTAAAGAAACCAGATGCATTATTTAAATCTTTTTCTACTTTTTCTTTATTATCTAATGTAGTGAAATATATTTTAGCAAAACTTAAATCATTAGTAACATCTACATCAGTTATAGTTACATTTTTAAAGTCTTTATCTTTTGCTTCAAGAAGTAATATGTTACATAATTCTCTTTGCATATCAGATGCGACTCTCTCACCTTTTAAACTACTCATACTCTTTTCACTTCCCTGACTTCAAATACTTCAATAATATCTTTTTCTTTTATATCTGGGAATGATTCAATAGTCATACCACAATCATATCCTGATTTAACTTCACGTGCTTGATCTTTTTCTCTTTGTAAAGTAGCCACTTTAGATGTAGTTACAACTATACCATCTCTTATTACTCTACATGGACTTCCAACTTTAACAATACCACTTGTTACATGACATCCTGCGATATTACCAACTTTAGAGAAATGGAATAATTGACGTACTTCTGCTTCTCCAATTACTACTTCTTCATATTCTGGATCTAGCATACCTTTCATTGCTGCTTCTATTTCCTCAACTACTTTGTAAATTATGTTATAAAGTCTAATATCTACTCCATAACTTTTTGCAGTGTCTTTGGTAGCAGATGTAGGTGATACATTAAATCCAATTATAATAGCATTTGATGCATTAGCTAGCACTACATCACTTTCAGTAATAGTTCCAACACCACTTCTTATAACATTAATTTTAACACCTTCAACATTTATTTTAAGAAGAGCATTCTTAACAGCTTCTTCACTACCTTTAACATCTGTTTTAAGTACTATATTAATTTCTTTTCTACCTTCTTTTATTTGTTCAAAAATTTCATCTAAGCTAAGTGCTTTATGAGCAAATTTCTTTCCTCTTTCAGTTTCTTTTCTTTTCATAGCAACGCTTTTAGCTTCTTTTTCACTTTCAAATGCCATGAATTTATCTCCTGCTACTGGCACATCTTCTATACCAGTTACTTCAACAGGTTTTGATGGTTCTGCTGATACTACTTCATTACCTGCATCATCTCTTAAAGTTCTAACCTTTCCTGAGAATGATCCTACTACTATTGGATCTCCTAATCTTAATGTACCATTTTGTATTAATAATGTAACAACAGGTCCTTTATTTTTATCAAGCCTTGCTTCTATTACAGAACCCATTGCATATCTATGAGGATTTGCTTTTAAATCTAATACTTCTGATAATAGATTAATACTATCAAGAAGTTCATCTATACCTTGTCCTGTATGAGCACTAACATTTACAAATATAGTATCTCCTCCCCAAGATTCAGGAGTTAAACCAAGTTCACTCATTTCACTCATTATTTTTTCTATATTAATATTTGGTTTATCTATTTTATTAACAGCTACTATTATTGGTACACCTGCTGCTTTAGCATGATCTACTGCTTCTTTAGTTTGAGGCATTACTCCATCATCAGCAGCTACTATAATAATGACTATATCAGTAACAGCAGCTCCTCTTGCTCTCATTTCAGTAAATGCAGCATGACCTGGTGTATCAATAAATGTAATTTTTTTACCATCTTTTTCTACTTGATATGCACCTATTGCTTGAGTAATACCACCTGCTTCACCTGATGCTACATGAGAGTTTCTAATATAATCAAGCAATGTAGTCTTACCATGATCAACATGTCCCATTATAGTAACAATAGCAGGTCTTGGTTCTAAATCTTCTTCTTTATCAGTAACGACATATTCTTCAAAATTAGATATATCAGTTGTTTCTTCTTTTATAAGTTCTTTATTATATTCAAGAACTACTACTGATGCATCATCAAATGAAATAGCTTGACTTGATGAAATCATAAGACCCATTCCTATAAGTTTTTTAACTATTTCACCAGCAGATATACCAATTTCATCTGCTAAATCAGAAACACTCATTCCTTCTTTATATATTACTTTATCTGATGATGTTTCTTCTTTATTACTTTGAAGTTTAGTTTTATTCTTATAAATATTCTTTTTCTTTTTGTTTAAATCTTCTTGACTTTGATTTTTATTTAAAGAATCTTTCTTTTTAATTTTTTCTTTTACTTTAACTTGATTATCAAGTTCTATATTATAAGCTAGAGCAGCCTCTTCTGCTCTATCTTCCATTTCAAACTTATCAGCTAATTCTTCTGTTAAATTATTATTGTTTAAACTTCCTAATTCATTATCTAATATAATAATATCATCATCATCTAAATACTCATTTTCATTATTATATTTATGACCTAATTCATTTAATTTTTTTAGTATAACATCACTACTAACTCCAAGTTCTAAAGCATAATCTTTTATACTCATATGTTTCCTCCTTTTCTTTTTTATATTTTTTTAAGTAATTCATCATATATAGATTCAGGAATTTTTATTTCAAGATGACGCTCTAATACTTTTGTATCTTTAGCTTTTAAAATAACTTCCTTATCTTTTTTTAAATAAGCTCCTCTTCCATTTGCTTTATTTGTATCATCAACAAATACATTTCCATTATTATCTCTTACTACTCTTAATAAGTCTTTTTTTTCATATTTTTCTCTTGTTACTACACAAGTTCTCATAGGGATTTTTCTTACTTTCATGTTAACCTCCTTATTTACTTATGCATTTATTTGTTTATTAATATCATCTAATGTTTTAATATTTATTGTATATTTAGTAAGTTTAGATGCTAGTTTAATATTAATACCTTTCTTACCAATTGCTAAACTTAAATTATCATCATCTGCGATAACTAATGCTTCTTTTTTCTTTTCATCAGTTATACTTACATTTAAATTCTTAGCAGGACTTAGTGCATTAGCAATAAATACTTCTTTATCATCACTATATGCAATTAAGTCTACTTTTTCACCACCAAGTTCATTAATAATATTAGCAATTCTTCTTCCTTTTTCACCAATACAACTTCCGATAGGATCTACTTTTGGATTAGTACTAGAAACAGCTACTTTACTTCTAACACCAGCTTCTCTTGCTACTCCTCTAAGTTCTAAAGTACCATCACTAAATTCTGGTATTTCATGTTCAAATAATCTTCTAACAAAACCATAATTTTTTCTTGATGTTAAAATAAGTGGTCCTTTTGGTGTACTTTCTATTTTAGTAATATATACTTTAATAGAATCTCCCATAGTTAACTTTTCTCCAGGAATAAGTTCAGTTTTAGGAAGAATTCCTCTTGCTTTACCTAAATCAACATAATAGTTTTTAGCATCTTCCATAGCTAAGAAACCTATCATTAATTCATCTTCTTTATCTTCAAACTCACTCATTACTTTTTCACGTTCAGCTTCTCTTATTTTTTGTAAGACCACTTGTTTAGCAACCGAAATAGCTACTCTACCAAAATCTTTAGGAGTTACTTCTTCTAATATTTCATCTCCTACTTGATAATCTGGATTTATTTCTTTAGCTTCACTAATAGTCAATTCGTTTAAATAATCATGAGCAACTTTAACCTCTCCAGTTTCAGGAGAAATATCCTCATCCTCATCATTATAGTCATCTACTATAGTAGTAACTTTAAATACTTTAATTTCACCAGTATTTCTATCAATTAATACTCTACTTGCATAATCTGCTTTTTCATTTTTTCTAAATGCTGTAGATAATGCTGTTTGCATAGCCTCAATAACAACATCTTCTTCAATACCTTTTTCCTTTACAATGTATTCTAAAGCTTTTTTAAATTCTTTAGCATTCATTTGTGTTTGTTCTTCTTTAGTTACTTTCTTCTTCACTTAAATCAACTCCTTTGCTTCCTACATCAAGTACATAATTTTCTATTTCAAGGTCCAATGAATCAATAATAGGATCTACAATTTTTGTTGCTTTTACACACAAATCCATATCTACTCCATTTTCACTATCAATAGTTACAAATAATGTTTTTTCTCCATCCTCTTCTCCAAAATGAACACCTACAAGTGTAATATTTTCACTTTCTAATGGTTCTTTTATGGCAGTAATAATTTTCTCTTCCATTACTCCTCCTTTAACAATTAAATTTAAAGAGTGGGTTTTGCCCACTCTTTGCTGTCAATCGTATTATAACACATTAAATTATATGAAACAAGTAATTCTTTGATGATTGACTTAATTATATGATTTTGTTAATATAATTAACTAATAGAGGTGACTATTATGGATAGTAATATGCGAGTATTTAAATTACTAA
>JAEDNL010000056.1 GCA_016302505.1 Bacilli bacterium | reverse complement strand
TGGAATACCACAAACAAGAAATAGATGTTTTATGGTTAGTATATTAGGAGATTATTCATATAGTTTTCCTAACCCTATACCACTTAAATTAAAACTCAAAGATTTGTTAGAAAATGAAGTTGATGAAAAGTATTATTTAAGTGATAAAATGATAAAATATTGTTTATCAAGTAGTAGTGGTGGTTTTGATAGGAGCATTAATTTTATAAATAATTTAAAAAATCAAGATATAGCACAAACAATAACAACTAAGGCAGGGAATAGAGCAACAGATAATTTTATAATAGGTACATATCAATATTCAAAAAGTGATAATTTTATGAAAGGTAAAGATAGATTACAATTAGGAAAAGAAGTTAGTGATACTTTACAAACTACACCAAAAGAAGGAGTAGTAATAAATCCATTAAAAGGAATAAGTGGTAAAATTGAAACGTATGATGGTGATGGGATTTATACTAATGTTTCTACCAAATGTGGAACAATTCAAAAGGATATGATAAAAAATATAAATAAATATGCAAAACATCAACAAGATTTAATTCAATGTTCGGATGGAATATGTAGAACTATTCCAGCAGGTACACATGGTAGTACACCTCATTTGTTAAAAACAGTTATCAATTATCAACCATTACAAATAAGAAAATTAACACCATTAGAATGCTTTAGACTTATGGGAGTTAAAGATGAAGATTATTATAAAATTGCTAAAAATCAAAGTAATTCAAGTTTATACCATTTAGCTGGAGATAGTATAGTAGTTGATGTGCTTATGGCAATATTTAAAGAGATGATAGAACAAAAATAATATGAAGATAGGGGGGAGATGTTAAAAAGATAATATTTCTTCTTTTTATATATTGACAAGTACCTTTAAAGGTGGTACAATTGAGTTAGATAAGAAAGGTAGGTGAGAAAATGAAATTATTATTTAGATTTATGAAGAAAGCAGATAAGACCAAAAATAGAATTATAATACCACAATTTCTAATTAATAAATATGGCAATGAATTCTATTTAGAGTTCTATGATGATGAAACTATAAAATTATTACCAGTTAAAAAGGAGGAAAAATAATGGCACAAAAAAGAATGTTTGACAAAACAATAACTAATAATGATAATTTCTTAGAAATGCCTGATAGTACTCAAAACTTATATTTTCATTTGTCTATGGAGGCTGATGATGATGGATTTGTCGATAATTGGAAATCAATAATGCGAATGACAGGAAAAAAAGAAGATGATTTGAAATTATTAATAGCAAAAAGATTTATAATACCATTTGAAACAGGTGTTATAGTAATTAAGCATTGGAGAATTAATAATTATTTAAGAAAAGATAGATACCATCAAACAAAATATTTGAAAGAAAAATCATTACTAACTATAGAAGAAAATGAAGAGTATGAACTAAAAAAAGACTTTGGTATACCAATTGGCAACCGAGAAGAGAATAGTATAGAAGAGAATAGTATAGAAGAGAATAGTATAGTAGAGTGTATAGGGCAAAAAAAACAAGACACAATTTATGACTTCTTGCAAAAAGAATTAGGAAGAGCCTTATCGACTACCGAAATTGAAAAGGCAAGAGAGTGGGAAGATAATGAACTTACTAGATATGCAGTTAAAGTTGCTATATTAAATGGTGCTTATACTATTAATTATATAGATGCTATAATTTATAATTGGCAAAAATTAGGAATTAAAAGTGTAAGCCAAGCACAAGAAGAAACTAAAAGACATAGAGATAAAAAAATAAGTAAAAAAACAGATTATACGCCCGAATGGTTTGATGTTGATGTAAAAAAAGAAGAAGTAGAAATTAATGAAAATAACGAAATGGAAAAATTATTAAAAGATTTTAAATAAAAATGTAAAATATAGTTGACAAAAATTAAAATAAGATGTATAATTAATATGTAAATGAAAGGAGAAAAGAAAATGGTAAATCAAGTTATATTAGTTGGAAGATTGACTAATAAGCCTATATTAGAAGAAAGAGGAGATAAAGTATATTCAAAAATCACTTTAGCAACACCAAGAAGTTATAAAAATATAAATGGAGAATATGATACAGATTTTATAGATGTTGTGTTAATTAATAAAGTTGCTGAAAGTTTTATTGAATATTGTAAACAAGGTGATATTGTAGGTGTAAGAGGAAATTTACAAAGATTAAAAGATAAAGATTTAGAAGTCCATGCTGAAAAAATTACATTTTTATCAAGTAAATCGCACAAATAAAAAAAGAAAAGGAGAACAAAGAAAATGAAAGAAATAAATATTAAATTAATGAATATTCAACAAGAATTAAAAGCACCAAAAGGACAATACAATGATTTTGGTAAATATGCTTACAGAAGTTGTGAGGACATATTAGAGGCGGTAAAACCTCTATTAAGAAAAGAAAAGGTAGTATTAACAATAAGCGATGAACTTCAATATATAGGAAATAGATACTACATAAAAGCAACAGCAACACTTATAGATACCGAAAGTGAGGCAACTATAAGTAATAGTGCTTATGCAAGAGAAGAAGAAACAAAAAAAGGAATGGATGGAAGTCAAATAACTGGAGCAAGTAGTAGTTATGCTAGAAAATATGCTTTAAATGGTTTATTTGGAATAGATGATAATAAAGATAGTGATACTACTAATATTCAAAGTAAAGAAGAAAAAGAAGATAAAAAGGCAAGCCCTAAGCAAATAGAACTTATACAAAAATATTATCAAGGCGAAAATTTAACAAAATTATTAGAAGTAAATAATATTGAAAAGTTAGAAGATATGTCTATTAATAAAGCAAGTGAAATATTAAGTAAACTATTTGCAAAAAAGGAGGACAATTAATGAACGATTTAATAGTAAAAAAAGAAGATAATTATCAATTAACAGATACAATTATATCAGAATTAAGATTAATTGATGAAGAAGAAAAAGAATTAAAAGAGAAAAAAGAAAAGATAAGAGAAATCTTATTAAAAGAAATGGAAGATAAAAATATTTTAAAATTAGAAAATGAAAATATTAGTATTACTTACAAAGCACCAACAGAAAGAGAAACATTTAGAACAGCAAAGTTCAAGAAAGATTTACCTGATTTATATGATACTTATGTAGAGTTTACACCTGTTAAAAGTTCATTATTAATCAAGATTAAATAATGCAAACTTGGACTATAGGTAATTATGTTATAGAATATTGGGAAGATAGTCATACATATTTAGTTAATGGAATTATTCTTCCCTCTATAACAACAATATTAAAAAAGAAATTTGGAAATAAGTATCAAGGGGTAGATGAAAGAATACTTGAAGTAGCAAGTCAAAAAGGTACTAATATGCACCAAGCAATTCAAGATTATGAAGAAGATGGCGTAAATGACCTTAATAATAGAGAACTTCAAAATTACATATTCTTAAAGAAACATTATAAATGGCAAGTAATAGCCTCGGAGATACCAGTAATCTTGTTTCTAGATGATGTTCCAGTAGCAGTAGGTAGATTAGACCAGATAATAGAAATTAATGGTGAAAGAGGGGTAAATGATTTTAAAAGAACATCGGTATTAGATAAAGAATATTTAGCATATCAGACTAACCTTTATAAGATAGCCTATGAACAAACTTACCATATATCATTATCATTTGTAAGTGGTACACATTTAAGAGAAGAAAAAAGAAAGTTTTATAAATTGCCAGTAAATGAAGAAATGGCAATGAAATTAGTAAAAGAATATTTGGAGGAAAAATGATGAAAGAATTAATTATATTAAGTATATTCAATATGTTGGCTTTAGTGTATGAATTAATCAAAACAAAAAAAGAAAATAAAATTCTTTATAATAATTATCAAACAGCATTGAAAATATTATCAGAATATGACCCTAAAATAAAAGAATATTTAGAAAAGGAGAACAAAATATAATGACACAAAATGAAATGATAATTAAATATCTAAATGAACATGGGAGCATAACTACTTATGAAAGTTATTCAAAATTATTTATAACTAGGTTAAGTGCTAGAATATTCGACATAAAAAATAAGTATGGAATAGAGTTTGATGAAGAATGGGTAACAAAAAAGAATATTTATGGTAAGACTTGCAGTTTTAAAAAGTATATTCTAAAGAGAAAGGAAGAAGAAGATGTATAGATTTAAAAAAGAAAAGTTTGATAAAATAAAATTAAATCAAGCAAAAATAGCAGAAGAAGTTGGAATAACTAGGCAGTATATGAATAGTATATATAATCAAGCAACATTATGCAAAAAAACAACAGCATATGCTATAACAAAAAGCATAGATAATAATGCTGAAATAAAAGACTTTTTTGAAGAGGCAAGATAATGAGTATAAGAAGTCAATGGTGTGAGTTTGATAAAGAAACAAGAAAGTATATAAAAAAAAGAGATAATAATAGGTGTGTCTTTTGTGGAAATAATGGAGCATTGCAAATAGCACATATATTCTTATCAAGGGCACATGGTGGAAAAGGCTGCAAAGAGAATGGAGTTATGTTATGTATTAAATGTCATCAAGCATTAGATAATGGCAAAGATACTTCATTAAGAGATAAAATAAACCAATTTTGCAGGTCATATTTAATTGAAAAAGAAAACATAATAGATTTATCTAGTTTGATGAAAATGCTCAAATATGATAAAAAAAATAGCCTTAGAGAAAGAATTATAATATCAGAAGAGAAAAAAGAAATAAAAGACAGATGTAAAAATTGCAGATTATTAGAAAAAAGGCAAATAAAAGGTAATTCAATACCTACATATTATTGTAGATATAGAAAAATAAGAATAACAAAAAATACAGAGGCTTGCAAAGATTTTAGGAGGATAAAATGAAACCAGAAAAGATAAGTAAATATCAAATGTGGAAATTAAAAAAAGAATTCCCTACAAGTAAGACTGAAAGAGAACAATTAAGAATATTAAAAAAAGATAAACAAGAAGATATAAAAGCATATTTAATAATAATCAATTTATTATTGTTAGTATTTATATTTAGTTACATTTTATATTTAATGTGGACTTATAAATGGTAGGAGGTGGAATAAATTAAATGAGATATTTTTATGAATATAAATATAAAAGTGGTAATAAGGTTGGAGGACATAATTTAGAAGAAATTAAAATTAAAGATAATTATATACTTTTAAAAGGTGTAGATATAATACCAACATATTACGACAATGAATATCATTATTGGACACAAAAATTAGATATGAACGAAATAGAATATTTAAAAATAATTCCTATGGAAGAGGTGGAATAAATGACTAAAGAAGAACTTATTATAGGTTTTTTTGAAAAAGGTTGGTGTTGTGATTTAGATGAAGTAAAAAATACTTGTTTAGGTTTATTAAAAGAAAATCAAAAATACAAAGAAGTAATTGATAAAGCAAGAACAAAATCAATTTATTTACAAGAACAATATAATTATATATTGGATGATTTAATATTTTTATTAAAGGAGGTGGAATAAATGAGTG
>JAEDNL010000015.1 GCA_016302505.1 Bacilli bacterium | reverse complement strand
GTAACAATCATTTAATTAGAAACTATTTATAAACTGTCCAACTTTTGGTGTTCAGTTCAAATTTGAATTTTCATTATTTAATAATTCTATATGAAGTAAAGCATCTTCATATTTTAAATTAAATACTTTTGTATTTTTTGGTACTTTAAATGTTATATAGCCATTTGAAGATTCATTTGCATTAAGTGATTTAGATAATCTTTTTCTTTCTGTGTCTTTATCTGTAATATTTATTTGTAATTTATTATTTACCAAACAGTAGAAGTCTTTATAATCTTGTAGTATTATTTTTTGATTAGTAAGATTTTTTAAATTTACATGAAAAGATACTAAATCATAATCAATAGTATCAATATTATTTGATATTTCTAATTTATCGCAAGATAGTTCAAATGTCTTAGTTTTAATTTTAACATTTACATTAGCTGTTATTAAATTATTAGTTCCTTCTTTAATTTCATTATTATCAATTGGCATATTTTCTTTAACAGAATAAAGTTCTTTTACTACTATAAATGTTATTGTACCTATTATACAAATTAATACAAAAGTTGTTATTGCGAAAAAGATAGTTGATTTATTATTTTGATTTTTTTTATTCATTTTATTCTAATTCCTTTACAGATGATTTAAATTCACATCCTCTTTCCTCGAAAGAATTATACTGATCCCAACTTGCACATGCTGGGCTTAATAGTACAACATATCCTTTTTGCGCATTTTTATATGACTCTTTGACTGCTTCTTTTAAATTATCTTTTACAATGCAGTTTATATTAATAGAGTTACAATATTCTTTTATTCTTTCTTTTGTTTGACCGTAGCAAACTACTAGTTTAACATTTTTCATATATTCAGTTAGTTCTTCAAAAGAGTGCCCTCTATCTAAACCACCTAAGATTAATATTGTTGGTTTATTAAATGCAGAAAGAGCAATTTGTGTTGATTTAACATTTGTTGCTTTACTGTCATTATAAAAATCAATATCGTTTATTGTAGAAACATATTCTATTCTATGTTCTACTCCATAAAATTTGTTTAGTACATTAAATATATCATTATTTGTTACACCATATCTTTTAACAGCAGCAATAGCACACATAATATTTTCATAATTATGTTTTCCTTGTAATTTAATATCCTTTGTTTCGATTATTTTTTCATCATTATAATATATTGAATTATCTTTTAAATATAAATCACTTTTTATATTATCTTTTGATGTAAAACTTATTTTAGTACTATTGATGTTTTTAACTTTATCAACTACATCTTGGTTAGCAATATTATAAATTGCTAAATCATCTTTAGTATGATGCATAAATATTTTGGCTTTATTATTTTTATAATTTTCATATGTTCCGAAGTGATCGATGTGTACTTCTGATAAATTAGTCATCACAGCTACATTGGTTTTGAAATTATAACAATCATGTAATTGGTGACCAGATATTTCTAATACTAATATATCATTATCTTTACATTTATCTACAAGTGAACATACAGGATAACCAATATTGCCTCCAAGATGAACTCTTTTTTTAGCTTGCTTCAATATTTCATATATTAATGTAGTAGTAGTTGTTTTACCATTACTTCCAGTTATACCTATAATTTGAACGTTAGGCAGAAAACTATATGCAACTTCTACTTCACATATTACTTTAATTCCTAATTCTTTTGCTTTTAAACAAACAGGATGGTCTAATTTAATGCCTGGATTTTTAACAACAAAGTCATATGAATTGTCAAGTAGACTTACTGGATCATTTGTTATTACTATTTTTACATTTAAATCAGTTAACTCTTTTACTTGTTCTTCTTTTTGTTCTTTCATATCAGTTACAAGAACTGTACAGTTATGTTTTGCTAAAACTTTTGCTGCTTCATATCCACTTCTTGCCATACCTAATATAAATATCTTTTTATTTTCAAACATAATAACCTCCAAAATAATTATACAACAAAATAAATTTAAATATATTAAAAATTAGTTATTTTACATGATAAAAACAGTCTATGACTGTTCGAATCTTTCTTTTAAGTTTTCAACTGCCTTTTTGATATTAAATTTTATATTTGGAAATGCTTTAATAATTCTTCTTGTTAATAATTTGTTATTTAGTATTGTTTTTATTTTTTCTGTTATTTCTTTTGTATTATCTAGATTAACATAATGAAGCGACATATTTTTAACTTTCATTATAACTTTAAAAGAAACAATAAAGTCACAAACATATATAATTAATATAGTGTAGAATAAAATATTAATAATATTACTAGGTATACTACTTATAAAGTTGAATACATGTGGATTAATATATTTAATAAGAACAACACCAAGTAACCCAAATAATAAACTGTTTTGTAAACATATTCTACCATTTAAATTTAATTTATATTTTGAATAGTCCCACCATCTTGCCTTGAATAACTTTTCCATTACATAACTTGTTATATACTCAGAAATACTACAAACTATAATAGACATAATAAAAATAATATATATATTTTTAAATGGATGAAGTAAAAATATCATAAGTAATGCACATTTTCCATAAATAGGGCAATAAGGTCCAATCAAGAATCCTCTATTAACAAAACATTTTGTATCTGGATATGTTGATATAACTTCTAGTAACCAACCAACCATTGAATATAATATAAATATTAAAAAATATATTTTAATGTTTTCCATAATTACTCCTTCTTTTTTTTATTAAATCCAAAATATTTTGGATAACTCTTTGGATGCTTTAATACTTCTAATGAACATATTTTATCTATTGTAGTAACTACCCACGATTCTTTATATTTTGGTGGTATTAAATTTAGTGGAAACATATGTCTTAATATAATATCTGCAACTCTATCATTTATCAAATTAGGAAAGTGTTTAATAGAGTTTTCTAATGCTTCTCTTGCATGAACAAAGCCATGCATTTTGAAAAATGATTTTTTAATACCTGTGTTTTGCCATGGCTTATAGTAAAAGTCATGCAATAGTCCACCAATACTTACATCTTTACAATTAAGATTATGTTTTTTGGCATATAAATATGATTTATATGCAACATCTAAAGAGTGTTCATATACACTTTGATTTTCATGATGAACATATTTTTTTCTTTTTTGAAATTCTTTTGATTTTAATATTGGATTTACATAGTTTAAAAACTCTTTATCATATTTCATTTCAATCACTATGTAATTATAACAAAAATCATATTAAAAATAAATAAAAGTGTGATATAATTAATTATAATATACTATTAGGAGTTAATGTTATGTTTAAAATAATAATAAATGATCAAAACATAAATATGAATATAGATTTCAATGAGGATAATTTCAATGTTAGATTTAATGATTCTAAGTTAAACTTTTTAAAAAAATTATTACTGTTGTTACTAGAAAAAATAAGAAGATAGTTATGCTTGGTAACATAAAAATATTTGAAATTAAATATGATAAAATAATATACAAATCTAATCTAAAAACATATCAAAAACATAAACAATATATAACTGTTTAAGATGATTATAAAAGTATTATGCAAAAATGATTAAAAGTAATTATAAAAATTATGAAAGGAGAGATTAATTTGAAATCAAAAGTTTATTTTAGTAAAAAAATCAGTTCAAAAACATTATTAGATTTATATGAAACAGTAGGAAAGGAATTAAAAGGAAAGATAGCTATTAAAGTTCATTCTGGTGAAGAGGGAAATAAAAATTATTTAAAACCAATATTTTATAAAGATATTATTACGTATTTAGGAGGAACTGTTGTTGAGTGTAACACTGCTTATGAAGGTCAAAGAAATACAACTGAAAAGCATAGACAATTACTTAATAATCATGGTTGGAGTAAATATTATGATGTTGATTTATTAGATGCGGAAGGTCCAGATCTTGAACTTGAAATTCCAAATGGTAAAGTGATAAAGAAAAATTATTTAGGGAAAAATATTATTAATTATGATTCTATGTTAGTGTTATCTCATTTTAAAGGCCATCCCATGGGTGGATATGGTGGCGCTTTAAAACAATTATCAATTGGCGTAGCATCAAGTAAAGGAAAATGTTATATTCATTCTGCTGGTAAAATTCTTAATCAAAAAGAACTTTGGGATAATTTAGCACCTCAAGAAAAATTTTTAGAATCAATGGCTGATGCTGCAAGTAGTGTTATCAAATATTTTAGAGGAAATATTGTTTATATTAATGTTATGGCAAACATATCAGTTGACTGTGATTGTTGTGCTAAAGCAGAAGATCCTTGTATGAAAGATATAGGAGTATTAGCATCTACAGATCCAGTAGCAATTGATAAAGCATGTATTGATTTAGTATATAATAGTAATGATGAGGGAAAATCTCATTTTATTGAAAGAGTAGAATCTAGAAAAGGTTTACATACAATAGAGTCATCTAAAGAATTAGGTTTTGGTACAACTGATTATGAATTAATAGAAATTAATTAAAATATCTTTATTTTTATTGTAAAAAGTGGTATTATTACAAATATTTGTTGGAGGGATTAAAATGAATAACAAACCAATATATATATTTGGACATAAAAATCCAGACACTGATTCAGTTTGTGCTGCGATTGCATTGTCATATTTAAAAAATCAACTTGGATTTAATTCAATTCCTTGTGTACTTGGAAATATAAATTCTGAAACTAAATATGCTTTAGACTATTTTCATTTTAAAGTGCCTATGTTTCTAAATGATGTTAAGTTACAAATAAAAGATGTAACTTATCATAAAGGTTGTTTTATAGATAAAAATTTATCAATTAAAGATGCAATTGATTATATGAGTAAATATAATTTAACCGGTATTCCAATTGTAGAAAACAAAAATAAATATTATGGATATGTTTCATTAAAACAATTAGCTCGTGAAATAGTAAATGGTGACTATCATAAAATAAATACTTCCTATGGTAACTTAATAAATGTTTTAAGAGGTAATAAAGTCTTAAAATATGATAAAGAAATATCTGGTAAAGTTTTAGCTGCTACTTTTGGAAAAGAAACATTTTTAGATAAAGTTGAACTTGATAGTGATTCTATATTAATCGTAGGAGATAGAAAAGTAATATTAGAATATGCAATTGAAAATAAAGTTAAACTAATAATAGTTGTTGGTAATCTTGAACTATCAAATGAAATTTTATCTAAAGCAAGAAAGAATAAGGTTAATATAATTTCTACACCATATACTGCATATGAAGTTGGTAAATTAATATCATTATCTAATTATATTAAAGATATGATTAAATCTACATCTGTAACTTTTAATGAAGTCGATTATTTATCTGATTTTATGATTGAAAGTAAAAAATTAAAACATTCAAATTATCCTATTATTAATAGTAAAAATGAATGTACTGGACTACTTACTCTAACGGATAGTGCAGATGCTACTAAAAAGCAAGTAATATTGGTTGATCATAATAATTCATCTCAAAGTGTAGATGGACTTGATGAAGCTGAAATATTAGAAGTAGTTGATCATCATAATATAGGAGATATTAATACAAAAAATCCAATTAATTTTAGAAATTCTAGAACTGGTTGTGTTAACACAATTATATATGATTTGTATAAAGAAAATAATGTCAAAATACCACCTCATATTGCTGGTTTAATGGCTTCTGCGATAGTATCAGATACATTATTATTAACATCACCTACTACTACTATAAGAGATACAGATGCATTAATTAATCTTTCTAAAATTGCTAAGATTAATTATAAAGAATACGGGATGGATATGTTAAAACATGGTATGAGTGTTAAAGGTTTATCTTTTGAAAATTTACTTCATAAAGATTACAAGTCATTTAAAGCTAACGATTATAGTTTTGCAATAGGTCAAGTTCTTACAAGTGACTTTGATTACATTAATAAAAAAATGAAAGGCCTTGTTAGTTATTTGGATGAGGTTGCGCAAACTGAAAATCTTAAAGTGGTAGCTTTATTTATAACTGACATATTTCAAAATATGTCATATGTTATATATAATACAGATGCTGAAGAAATAATTAAAGAAAGTTATAGTCTTGATGAAATTCATGAGGGAATTGCTATTAAAAATGTTGTTTCTAGAAAAATGCAGATGGTTCCATATATTATGAGTACATTAGAAAAGAAATGATTATTATGTCATTTCTTTTTTACTTATATAAAATATCTATATCAACATCTGAGGATATTCCATTAACTTTACCACTATTAGAAAGTTGCCATATTTGATAATCATTTGGATAATCTGTTTTACTTGAATAATGTGCTAGCCATATATTTTTATTTTTGGTATTCCAGATATTTTCTAAATAATAATAGCTTCCATAAAGCATCGATTTATATCCATGTTTTTCTATTCTATTCATAAATGCTTCTGCAATATTATTTAAATCTGTTAAACTTAAATTATATGTATTAAAGTTTTGCCAATCTTCAAAATCAAATGCGATTGGTAAGTCTATACTTTGTTTATTTAGTTTATTTACTATCCAATCGGCTTGATTAATTGCTTCTTTTTTACTTTTTGCATAAGAATAAAAATATAAACCTATTTTTAAATTAGCTTCTTTTGCTTTATTAAAATTATCATAAAATTTTTTATCTAAGACATTTTTGTTTTCACTATTATAACCATATCCAATTCTTATCATAACAAACTCTACATTTTCATCTTTAACTTTATTAAAGTCTATATCATTTTGCCATGCTGAAATATCGATACCTATCATGGTATTTTCATTTTTATATTTTTTAATTACATCTTTAATATTTAAATTGTCTTTTTTATTGGTTTTTCTATTTTTATTTTTTTCTTTTATAGTGACTGTAAAATCTTTTTCTGTTTTATTATTACTTGAATCTATTGCTATATATTTTAATTTATAAGAACCAATATTATTAAAATCATATTTTCCTTTGATATAACAATTTGGATTTTTATCGTAATTATCTGCACACAATATTATTTTATTTAATGTATCCTTATCTCCAATTTCAAAATTATAGTAGTTATTTATTAAAACTAATGGTGGGGTAATATCTACTACTTCATAGTCTATATTATAGATATTTTTATCTTGTTTATATTGTATATTTTTTTTACCTAGTGTTAAAGTATCTAAATAATCATTGTTTCTAACTTGAATAATGTCACTTACTTTTACTTTTTGATTATATTCAAAAACTAAGTTATCATAATAATTAATAACTTTTTTATTCTTAATAGTAAATAATATAAACATAGTGATTAATATTATTAAAATAATTGCAATTATTATTAGATATTTTTTCTTCATATTATATATATAACATATTATGATAATTTATTAAATAATTTTCATTATTTTTTATATGTCCATAAGAATTTCATGAATTAATTCTTCTTCATTACCTAAGTAAATGTCTTCTATTCTATCCACTCTAGATTTTTCTGCATCAATTATAGAACTCATTCTTTTAACAGAATCTTCAATTTTATCATTAACAATAACATAATTATATTTTGAAACTTCATTTATTTCTTTATATGCTGTTTTAAATCTTTCTATTACTTGTTCTTTTGTTTCTGTTTTTCTATTAATTAATCTTGATTTTAATATTTCCATTGATGGTGGCATAATGAAAATAAAAACGGCATCATTTCTTTTTTCATTTACTTTTCTTGCTCCTTCTAAATCAATCTCTAAAATAACATCTATTCCTTCTTTTAACTTTTTATTAACAAAGTCAGATGGAGTACCATAATATTTATTAGAATGTACTTTAGCATATTCTAAATATTTATCTGATTCTATATTTTTTTCAAATTCTTCTTTTGTTATATAGTTATAATCTACTCCATTAATTTCACCATTTCTTTTAGCTCTTGTTGTATCAGAAACTGACATTATAATATTTTTCCTTGAATTAATTAACATCTTATTAACAGTACTCTTACCACATCCAGATGGTCCTGAAACTACTATTAAAATACCTTGTTCATTTCTTTTAATCATAATAACCTCTTTTAGATATCTTATCATTTAAGATTAAATATATCAATTGTTTGTATAAAAATATTTTTTTAGTTAAGAATATTAATGGTGAATGAAATGAATCATAATTTAGAATTATTAACTCATATTTATAAAAATTCTGAAATGGGTGTATTTACTACCACTACATTAATTAATAAGATTAAACTTAAAGAAAATAAAATAAAACCGATTTTGGAAAATGAAATTAAATTATATGAAGACTTTATGAAAAAAAGTAAAAAAATATTAAAGAGTTATGACTCTGTACCAAAAAATAATATAATGGCTAAGTTAAGCAGTTCAATTGGTATTACTATGGAAACAATAAAAGATAATAGCGATAGTGCATTAGCGCAAATGTTAGTAGAAGGTATGAGTATGGGAGTAGTGTCAATTACTACCAAAATATCTCAATATATAAAAGTAGCTGATAAGAAAGTTATTAAATTAGCTAAAAATTTCCAAAAATTTCAAGAAGAAGAAATAGATAAGTTAAAGGCATATATGTAGATTCATATATGTTTTTATTATATCAAGTATTATTTTATTTGTAGTTTATATATTGTTTATATTGAATTTAATAATTATCTTTTTTTTAAAACTTTTACATTTAAATATTTAATTTATTGATATTTGTGGTATACTTAAAGAAATAAATACTATAGAGGTGAATTACAATATGAAAAAAACTAAGTATATGATAATTATATGTTCTTTATTATTATTAAGTGGATGTGTTAAATCCAATACAACTATGACTATAAATAAAAATAAAAGTATGTCTTTATCTAGTGACATTTTAATAAGTGACATGATAAACGATGATAAAAATAAATTAATAATAAAAGAAGAAAAAGATAAATTACAAAAGAAAGGTATAATTATTGAAAATATTGAAAGTTCTAATGGATATAGTGGATTTAGTGTCACTAAAAAGTATGATAATATTGATAAAGTATCATCTACTGAATTAAAAGAAATAAATATTAGTAATTTCTTAAGTGAAGATTTTGATGATTCAGTTTTATTTCGAGTTGAAAAAGGTTTATTCAAAAATATTTACACAGCAAATTATATATTTAAAGTTGATGATGATAGTTTTAGTAATTCAGATGATAGTACAAATAATGAGAATGTAGTTGGCGATAATAATGTCGCTAATAATACTACTGTAGCTGATGAATCAGTAAGTATGACTAATAATAATGACAATAATTCTTCTAATGATTTATTAAAATTAATGTCTGAAATGGAATTTAAATACATAGTAAAATTGCCTTATAAAGTATTAGAAAGTAATTCAACTGTTAAAAGTGATGGGGATAAAACTTTAGAATGGGACTTGTCTACAAATGATACTGTTATAATAAATTACTCATTTGAGTTATATAATATGAATAATATATATATGGTAATTGGTATATTTATTGGTACAATTATATTATTTATTATATTAATAATTATTAAAAATAAAATAATTCAGAAAAGAAATGATATAATAAATAGTAAACCTATATTAAAAGAATATGATCCAAGTATAGAAAATGAATTATTTAATGGTACTACTAGTGAAAAGTTAAGTAATTTAAAAAATGATACTGTTGTAAATAATAGTGTCAACAATAAAAAAGAAAATAATATAAGTAATGTTAGTATTGAACTTGAAAAAACTCAAATAATTAACATTCCAGATGATATTAAGTAGTAGTAATACTACTTTTATTTTGTTATAATTAATATAATGAGGTGAAGGTAATGAATAAAGAATTGGAAAAAGCTCTTAAGTTAGAGGCAAAAAGACAACAAAATAATATTGAATTAATTGCTAGTGAGAATTATGTATCAAAGGCAGTTTTAAAATTACAAGGAAGCATTCTTACTAATAAATATGCAGAAGGTTATCCTGGTAAAAGATATTATGGTGGATGTGAATATGTTGATATATTTGAAAGCAAAGCGATAGAATATGCATGTAAATTATTTGGTGCAAAATATGCGAATGTACAACCACATAGTGGTAGTTCCGCTAATATGGCTGTATATAGAGCACTTGTTAGTCCTGGGGATAAAATACTTGGAATGTCACTTGCTCAAGGAGGTCATTTAACACATGGTAGTAAAGTAAACTTTAGTGGTAATGATTATAATGTTATTGGTTATGAAATAGATCCTTCTACGGAAAAATTAGATTATGATAAGATAGAAGAACTTGCAGTTAATGAAAGACCTAAAATGATTATAGCTGGTTCATCTGCATATAGTGGTAAAATAGATTTTAAAAGATTTAAAGAAATTGCTGATAAAGTTGGAGCATATTTGATGGTGGATATGGCACATATAGCTGGATTAGTAGCGGCAGGTCTTCATGAAAATCCAGTACTATATGCTGATGTTGTTACTAGTACTACACATAAGACATTAAGAGGACCAAGAGGTGGATTAATTTTAACAAATAATGAAGAAATAATTAAGAAAATTAATAAATCAATATTTCCTGGTATGCAAGGAGGGCCATTGATGCATGTTATAGGTGCTAAAGCTCAATGTTTTTATGAGGCATTACAACCTGAATTTAAAGAATATGCTAAGAATATAATTAAAAATGCTAATGCTATGGCTGAAGAGTTTAAAAAGAATGGTGTTAAAGTAATTTCAGGAGGAACTGATAATCATTTATTATTAATTGATGTTAAATCTAGTTTCAATCTTTCTGGAAAAGATGCAGAGCATATATTAGATACTATTTGTATTACAGTAAATAAAAATACTATTCCATTTGACACTGAAACTCCGAATGTAACAAGTGGTCTTAGAATTGGAACTCCAGCGATGACTACTAGAGGATTAAAAGAAACTGATTTTGTTAAAGTAACTGATATAATAATTAATGCTTTAAGAAATTATAATAATAAAAAATTATTAAAGCAATATAAAAAAGAAGTTCTAGAAATAACAAAAAAATATCCTTTGAAAAATATTAAATAACAAAAAAATTGATGATTAAAACATCAATTTTTTAATATGTACTTACATCAATCCATTCAATATAATTAGAATATTTTTCCATTTCTTCAATAGTTAATTCAATAGCAGAGTTATGGCTTCCACATGCTGGGAATACAGTTTCAAATCTTTTTAATGAAATATCTAAATATACTTTTATACCTTCATTTAATGCAAATGGACAAACCCCTCCAACTTCATGACCTGTTTTTTCATATACTTCATTAAATGGAAGCATATGAGCTTTTTCGTGAAAATAAGCCTTATATTTAGAATTACTTATTTTAGCGTCTCCTGCGAGTATTATTAATACAATTTCATCTTTTATTTTAAATGAAAGACTTTTTGCTATTCTTTTTTCTTCAGTATGAAGAGCTTTAGCCGCTTGACTAACAGTAGCACTAGATTCATTAAATAAAATTATTCTATTATCTATATTGAATTTTTTAAAATATTCTTGTACTTTAATTAATGACATATTAATTCCTTTCTGGTGTTAAGATAAAGTATAATATTAAGCTTATAACAACTATAACTAACATAAATGGGCTTATTAAAAAGTCATAAATTTTACCAAAATTATTTATTTTAAATATATATTTACCAACTATATTTTCATTTGTTAATTTGTTATCATAAACCTTATCATTATCTTTGATAGTATAAATAAAATTTGAGTTATCATTTATTTGACCTATTCTATATAGACCATTTTGATTATATAAAACATAATCTCCAACTATATAGTTTTCTTCTTTTTCAAATATTATTAAATCATTTTCATTAATATTTGGAGATAAGTTATTTTCAGTTGCTCTAAATGAATAAAAACCTAAAAAACCAGCCATATCTTTATCAGTAATTAATTTATATCCCATATTATAAAGATTTATAATTCCAATTATAGCTAGTATAAAAGTTACTGCTTCTAATATTCCTTTTAAAATAGGCATTATTATTTTCATATTTCACCTCTTAACATCAAAAATATTATATCATAAATAGTAAATTATATATACAAAGAAAATAAAAAGTGATAATATTAATTATGATAAGGAGAATAAATATGGGGACAGTCATAAATACAATTTCTATTGTGATAGGAGGTATATTAGGTAATATTTTTGGAAAATACTTAAAAAAGGATAATCAAACAACAATAATAAATAGTTGTGCAGTCGCGATTATGTTTATAGGTATTGCTGGAGCTATGGAAGGGCTGTTGACTGTTAGTTCTGACTCTTTAATAAGTTCAAGAAGCATGTTTATAGTAATATGTCTTGCATTAGGAGCAATAATTGGTGAAATAATTGATATTGAAGGTAAGTTTGAATCGTTTGCTTCATTTATTAAGGTTAAATCTGGACATGCTAAAGATAAAAAATTTATAGATGGTTTTTCAACCGCATCATTTACTGTTTGTATAGGAGCTATGGCAATAATTGGTTCAATAAAAGATGGACTTGTTGGTGATTACTCTATTTTAGCTACTAAGTCAGTATTAGATTTAATTATTATTATGATATTAACATGCTCTTTAGGAAATGGATGTATATTTAGTGCAATTCCTGTATTTATATGCGAAGGCTCTATGACATTGCTTGCTAAATTATTAAGTAGTGTTATGACTGATTTAGCAATAGCTAATATTTCTCTTATAGGTTCTATATTAATATTCTGTGTTGGAATTAATTTATTATTTGATAAAAAGATATCAGTAGCAAATTTACTTCCATCTATTTTAATAGCAATATTATTTGCATTTTTACCATTTAATATATAAGCACATTGTGCTTTTTATTTATAATAAAATTTGATACAATTAATATGAGGTAATTATGGATTTTTTAAATGATATAAATAATGACACTTTAATAGTATGTGAAAGTGATAATAAGAAAAAAATATTAAATAAAATTAATGAATATAAAAAAATAATCCCTATTAAATTTATTTCTTTAAAGGAATTGTATAATTTATATTATTTTAAGTATGATGAGAAAGCAATATATTATTTAATGGATAAATATAATATTAAATATGATATTGCTAAAACATATATTGATAATTTGATATATGTTGATAATATTGATTGTAAGGGTTATAAACTTAATAATTTAATAAATATAAAAAATGAACTTGAAAATAAAAATATTATTAAAAAAAATAACAATTTTATACACAATATTAAAAATAAAGATATAGTTTTTTATGGATATGATTATATTGACAAGTTTACATTAAAATTGATTGATACTATTAAAAAAATAACTAATGTAAAAGTAATAAAGAAAAAATATAATAATTATAAACATAAAGTTTATGAATTTGAACATATTGAAGATGAAGTTGATTTTGTTGCTAGTAAGATATGTGATTTAATTAAAAAAGGTATAAATATCAATAATATAAAACTTTCAAATATAGATGATGAATACAAGCCTATAATTAAAAGAGTATTTTATTTATATGGTATTCCAATTAATCTAGAGGATGAAGAAACACTATATTCAACTATTCCTGCTTCATTTTTTATTAAGAATTATAGTAGTGATTTGAGTAATACGATTGAATTATTAAAGGAGAAGTATGATTTTGCGATAGTTAATCAAATTATTAATATAATTAATAAATATACTTTTGTTTCTGATAAATTATTAGTTAAAGACATGATAATTCATGATTTATTAAATACTAAAGTTATTAAAACTAAAATAGTTAATGCTATTAATATAATAGACTATAAAAATTATTCAGATGATAATTACATATTTCTTATGAATTTTAACCAAAAAAGTATACCAACTATTCATAAGGATGAAAAATATATATCTGATAGTGAATTCAAATTGTTAGGTTTAGAAACTAGTGTTGATTTAAATAAGATTGAGAAAAATAATGCTATTAATAATATTAAATCTATTAAAAATTTAATAATTACATATAAAAAAGAATCATACAGTGGGGAGTATTACCCATCTAATTTAATAAATGAAATGAATTTAGATGTTGTTAATGAAAAACCAGTATTAAATAATTCTAATCTTTCAAATAAAATTAAATTATGTATGTGTTTAGATGATTATTATAAATATAATATTAAAGATCCCAATATGAGTATTTTATTAAATAATTATGATTTACCATATAAAAAATATGACAATAAATATAAAACAATAAATAGAGAAACTTTAGAAAAATTAACTAACAATGTTTTAAATTTATCATATTCAAGTATGCAATCTTATAATGAGTGCTCATTTAAATATTATATTCAAAATATATTAAGATTAGATGTTTATGAAGATAAGTTCTCATCATATATTGGAACTTTATTTCACCATATATTAGAAATAGGAATTAATAAAGATATTAATGTCAAAGAGGAAATTAATAAGTTCATAAGTGATAAGACATTTAGTAATAAAGAGCAGTATTATATTGAAAAGTTATCAAAAGATATAGAATTTTCTCTTAATACAATTAAAAAACAACTTGAATATACTAAATTTAAAAATATAATAACTGAGAATAAATTAATGGTTATTAAAAAAGGAAATATATCAGTGACTTTTAAAGGTTTTATTGATAAAATGATGACTTATGATGACTGTGGTAGAACTTTAGTAGCCTTAATTGATTATAAAACATATGATGTTGATTTAAAAATGGATTTAATAGAATATGGATTAAATTTACAATTGCCTATATATTTATATTTAGCTAATAATAATTTAAAGTCAGTTTCATTTGCAGGGTTTTATATTCAAAAAATTTTACCAAGTGAAAAAAAATATAATAAAGATAAAACACTTGAAGAACAATATATTGAAAATATGAAATTAACTGGTTATTCAAATAGTGATAAACATATTTTAGAATTATTTGATAGATCTTATGAATCTTCTGAAATAATTAAAGGAATGAAAATTAAAAATGATGGTAATTTTGCTTCAAGTACTAATGTTTTAAACAATGTTCAAATGAATGAGATTGTTTCTAAAGTAGATGAACAAATAAATAAATGTATTAATAAAATAGATTCATGTAATTTTAATATTAATCCTAAAATCTTGAATAATAAAAATATTGGTTGTGAGTATTGTAAATACAAAGATTTATGTTACATGTCACAAAAAGATATTGAAGAAATAATATTACAGGAGGTTGAAGACGATGAAGTGGACGAATGAACAGTTACAAGCTATTAATGATTCTGGTCAAAATATTATAGTATCAGCTGGAGCTGGTTCAGGAAAAACAGCAGTTCTTACCCAAAGAGTAATTACTAAACTAAAAAATGGTGTTAATATTAATAATCTTTTAATATTAACATTTACTAATGCTGCAGCCGCTGAAATGAAAGAAAGAATAAGAAATGCTATAAAAGAAGATTTAGAATTATCATATCAATTGGATTATATCGATTCTTCATATATTACAACATTTGATTCATTCTCAATGTCAGTAGTTAAAAAGTATTATTATCTATTAAATGTATCTCCTAATATAAAAGTTCTTGATTCATCTATTTGCAATAATGTAAGAAAACAATTACTTGATGATATATTTGAAGAACTTTATAAAAGAATGGATCCTAATTTTATAAAAATGATAAATGATTTAACTATTAAAGATGATACTAATATTAAGAAAAGTATTTTAGATGTTAATACTAAATTAGATAGATTAATTGATAAGGAAGAATATTTAAATAATTATGTTGATAATTATTATTGTGATGAAAATATTAATATTCTTGTTGACAAATACAATTCTGAGTTATTAGCAAAATTAAGTAAGTTAAATTCATTAATAGAAGAAATGCAATATTATTGTGATGGAGATTTCTTTAATAATTATCAAGAAAGTTTTAAAAAGTTAATTGAATCTAAAAATTATGATGAAATAGTTAATAATATAGATGTAAAACCACCACGATTACCTAGAAATAGTGATGAAGAACTTAAAAAAATTAAAGAAAAGGTAATGACTGAACAAAAAAATATTAAAAAGATATTAATATATAAAAATCTTGAACATATTAAAGAAACCTTATATATTACTAAAAGTTATAGCATCTCTATTATTAATATTATTAAAGAATTAGATAAAAGGTTAAATGAATATAAAAGTTCTTGTGATGAATATGAATTTAATGATATAGCTATGATGGCTATAAAAGTTGTTAAAAATAACAAAAGTGCTTTAGAAGAACTGAAATCTAGTTTTAATGAAATAATGGTTGATGAATATCAAGATACATCAGATATACAAGAAACATTTATTAACTTAATAAGCAATAATAATGTTTATATGGTTGGAGATGTTAAACAATCAATATACCGTTTTAGAAATGCTAATCCTGATATATTTAAAAATAAATATTTGGACTATTCTAATCATAATGGTGGTAAAAAAATTGATTTATTAAATAATTTTAGAAGTAGAAGTGAAGTATTAGATGATATTAATAATATATTTAATACAATTATGGATACTAATATTGGTGGGGCTAATTATAAAGAAACCCATCAAATGAAATTTGGTAATAGTGTTTATACAGAAAATCATCCTGATCAAAATTTTAATTTAGAAATATATAATTATAAAAGAGATGATAAAAAATATAGTTTTGTTGAATATGAAGCATTCATAATAGCAAATGATATTAAAAATAAAATAGATAGTGGATATAAAGTTATAGATAAAAAAACATCAAAATTAAGGAATGTAAATTATGGTGATTTTTGTATACTTATAGATAGGAAGTCAAATTTTGACTTATATAAAAAAATATTTGAATATTTATCTATTCCTTTAGTAATTGATTATGATGAAAAAATAACTAATGAGAAAGATATTCTTATAATTAAAAATATTATTGATTTAGTAATAAGAATATATAATAAAATATATGATGAAAAATTTAAATATGATTTTTATTCCATTTCTAGAAGTTATTTATTCAGTGATAGTGATGAAAATTATGCTAATTATTATATAAATAATAATTTTAAAGACAGTGAAATTTATAAGAAATGTAAAAATATTTCTAGTAAATTAGATTCTTTAAATAATAGAACTATTATTGATGAAATTATTAAGGAATTTAATTTTTATGAAAAATCAATACTAGTTGGAGATATTAAGAAAGTAATAATTAGACTTGATTATTTAAAAACATTAGGAGAAAATTTATCATTGTTAGGGTATGATATATTTGGATTTAATACTTATTTGGAAGATATGATAATTAATGATAGTGATATTACTATATCTATGAAAGCTAATGTTCCAAATAATGTGAAACTCATGAATATTCATAAATCAAAAGGCCTTGAATTTCCTATATGTTATTTTGCGGGTTATTCAAGTAAATTTAATAGACAAGATATTAACAATGCAATAAATTTTGATAAAGATCTTGGCTTTATTTTACCTTTTTATGATGATGGTCTAGGAAGTACTATCGTTAAACAATTATATAAAACAAAATATAATTATGAAGATATTTCTGAAAGAATAAGATTATTCTATGTTGCTCTAACAAGAGCAAAAGAAAAAATGATAATGGTTATGAGTTTATCAGATGAAGATGTTATTTATAATGATAGTTTAAAATTAGAATATAATTCTTTTCTTAGTATAATTGAATCTATAAAGAATAAATTAAGTGACAAAATAATTAATATTAAAGATATAAATTTAACTAAAGAATACAATTATAATACTTTTAAATCTAGAAATCTCGAGATTAGCAATAAAAAGCTATGTGTTGATGAAATATCTATTAACAATGAAATTGTAAGTGAAGATCATGCATCTAAAAAAATTAACAAATTATTAACACTTGAAGAGATTAAATTATTAGAACATGGGACATTTATGCACGAGATATTTGAAAACACAGATTTTAAAACTACAACTAATGAAAAGATATTATCATTTTTAAAACATTTTGATATAAATGAATGTAAAATATATAAAGAATATGAGTTTATAACACAAATAGATGATATAGAGTATCATGGTATTATAGATTTAATACTAGAATATGATGATTATATTAATATCATAGATTACAAACTTAAAAATATAAGTGATGACAATTATAGAAAACAACTTTCAATATATAAAAAATATATAGAGAGTATTTCAAATAAAAAAGTTAATACATATTTATATTCAATTATGGATGATATGTTACAAAAGATAGATTAAGCACAATTTGTGCTTTTTTAATATTAAAATAATTGAGTTTTGTTACTAATTATAGTAAAATTATATTTGAATAATAGAATATTAAAGGAAGTGGTATTAGTGGATTTAAAAATGTTTGGTAGTATGGGTTTTGCTATATGCGCCTTGTGTTATCTTATCCTTATATTACTAATGTACTTATATAAAAAAAGAATGGGGGATATACAAAATAGGGTTTTTATAATATTGCTTATATTGACAATTGCATTAACTTTTAGTGAAATGGCTTGTGTTTATGGACTATCAGTGATAGATATAAAACCTAATTTAACAGAATTTTTATGTAGAATATATACTCTTGAAAATTTATTATGGATAAATTTATTAATGTTTTATTTAATGAATTTACTAAGTAAAAATGAAGATAAAGAAAAGGAAAGAAAACATAATTTAATAACAGCATTATTATTAACAGTTTTTGTTGTTATAATTGGTGCGATTTCATATACACTACCACTTGATTATAGTAGTTCTAAAAGCGGTTTTTATAATTTTGGCGGGCCTGCGACTGTGGTTGTGTATTTTGATGGTATATTACTACTTATAGCTATGTGTTTAATATTAATTATTAAAAATAAAAGTTTACCAAAAACACAAAGGAAACCAATTTATTTTTATTTTATTACATTTGTAATATTTATTATAGTTAAATTAGTGTTTAAATATGATTATAATACTATTTCATTTATATATGCTTTTATGATAGCAACTTTATATTTTACAATTGAAAGCCAAGATAGTAGATTGGTTCAAGAGTTAGAAACGTCTAAAGAAGCAGCGACACTTGCAGATAAGGCTAAAACTGAATTCTTATTAAATATATCACATGAAATTAGAACACCTATGAGTACTATTTTAGGATTTAGTGAGATATTATTAAATGAAGAACCATTACTTGAAGAAACAGCTAAGAGAGACGCAAAGTCTATATATGAAGCAAGTGGTATGCTTATAGATTTAATACATGGTATTCTTGATATATCTGCTTTAGAAACAAATAAAGAAGTTATACTTAATGAAAACTATTATACCAAAAATTTAGTATTTGATATAGAAAATGAAATACTTGATATGGTTGGAACTGATATTGAATATCAAACTACTACCAATAATAACTTACCTAAAGAATTTAATGGAGATATTAAAAAGATACATAAAACTATAATATATATAATTAACTATTTTATAAAATCAACAAATAGAGGGAAAATATCATTAGATATAGATTATAAAAAAATAGAAAATAATGAATATGAATTAATTTTTAATATAATTAGTAATAATTGTAATATAAAAGAAAAAGATTTTAATATTGAATTTAATGACTTTGTTAAATTAGGCGAAAATAATGATAATTCAATTGATAATGATGATCTTAAACTTATAATAGCAAAAAGATATATTGATTTATTAAATGGTAAAGTTGTGTTTAAGAATGACAAAAATATATGTGAATGTAATATATCTATTGTACAAAATATAGCATCAAATTCAAAAGAATATACTGATATAAATAACAATATAAAAGAACAAAAAGAGTTTGTAAAAACGTCTGTAGCAGAAAATAAACAAGATGAAAATAATAATGAAATTATATTATCTAAAGAAGTAGTAAAAGAAGAAACTGAAAATATAAACCATGAAGAAAAAAATAATATTAATGCTAAAAATATATTGATATTTGATAATAATAAAATTAACCATAAAATAATAAATAGATTATTAAAAGAGCATAATTTTAATATTACAAGCGCGTACACAAAAGATGAGTTTGAAAATAAAATTAGATTTAAAAAATATGATTTGTTTTTTGTAGATAGTCAATATTTTGATGATAGTTTTGATGAAATGATAAAGGAATATAGTATTCATTCTACCATTATCGAAATGAGCGAAGAGAAAGTTAAAAAACAAAAAGAATATATAAATGATATTATTTACAAGCCTATAAGTAAAGAATCAATTGATAATCTTGTTGAAAATTATCTTAATGGAAAGGGTGTGATGTAATGATATCTGGATTAATATTAACATTAGGAAGTATATTTTTCATGTTATTATTATTCATGGTATATTTCTTTAAAAACAATCAAAAAACTATAGAAACAAGACTTTATAAATATATGATTATAACTATAATAATATTATTATTAACAGAGGTTATATCTAGTATAGTAATATATTATGTAGATAACTATAATCTTAAATTACTTGTTTCAAGAGTACATTGGTTTACTGGAATAGTTTGGTTTTATTTGCTTTATTTTTACAGTATAGCATTTATTAGTGATATAGAAGTTAATTCTTTTAAAGAGTATATATTTCTAAATAAAAAGACAAAAATTATGACTATATTTACCTTAATAGTATCAATTGGATATTTCTTTGTTCCATTTTCTCAGTTAGATAAAGTGTCTTATTTACCGGGACCAGCATCTTATTATGTTCTTAGTTATTGTATTATATCTATTTTATTTGTAGTTATACACACTTTTATTTATGGAAAAGTCATAGATATGAGAAAAAGAATGGCAATCTATGTTCAAGTTATAGGACTTGTACTTGTTCTTGTTTTACAAGCAATGTTTCCAGATATAGCTTTTGAAGCAGTAGGAGCATCAATTCAAATGTTTTTCTTATATTTCAATATAGAAAATCCTGATATTAAGAATGTTAGAGAATTAGAAACAATTAAAAATGAAATAGAAAGATCAAATAAAACAAAATCAGATTTCTTATCAAATATGTCAAATGAAATAGTTCATCCAATGAACGATATAATTAATTATAGTGATCTGATATTAAAAGAAAAAGAATATAGTGAAGAAGAAACTAAAAAGTATATAAGTGAGATTTCATCAGCAGGTGGAAATTTACTTGATATAATTGATAATATATTAAATATTTCTACTTTAGAATCAAGTAATGATTCATTAGATTTAAAGGAATATTCAATAGTAAATATATTGAAAGATTTAGTAAGCGTAATACATACTAGATTAGGTGAAAAACAAGTAGAATTCTTATTAGATATTGATAGTTCAATACCAACTAGACTTTATGGAGACTATAATAAGATTTATCAAATTTTACTAAATTTGTTAACTAATGCAGTTAAATATACAGATGTAGGTAAAATAAAATTAGCTATTAAATGTCAAAATTCTGCTGAGGGTTGTTTATTGATGATGAAAGTTTCTGACACTGGATGTGGTATTAAAAAAGAAGATTATGATAAATTATTTGTAAAATTTAATAGACTTGATTCAAATGTAACAAAGAAAGTTGAGGGAACAGGATTAGGTCTTGCAATTACTAAAAAATATGTTGATTTAATGAATGGAAATATTTCATTTGATAGTGAATATGGAGCAGGTAGTACATTCTATGTAGATATAAAACAAAAAATTATTAATAGTAATCCAATAGGAGAAGTTGGAGATTTAGTACAAACTAAGGAAAAAATCGAAAAAATAGATTGTTCTAAATATACTATCTTAATAGTAGATGATGATGAATTAAGTTTAAAAGTAACAAAAAGAATATTAGAATTTTATAATTTTAATATTGAAACATTATCTAGTGGAAGAGAATGTATTTATAATATAAAGGCTGAAAAACATTATGATATGATATTTATGGATCATATGATGCATAATTTAAATGGTATAGAAACGCTTCATAAAATTAAAAAATTAGAAGGATATAAAATACCACCAGTAGTTGCATTAACAGCAAATGCTATATCTGGTATGAGGGAAATGTATTTAAATGAAGGATTTGATGAATATTTACCAAAACCTATTAGACCTATTGAATTAAATAATTTAATCAAAAAATATTTTAATAAATAATAATTTTTACACATCATTAATATTAATTGTATGTAAAATATTAAAACACTTTTGTATATGTAAAGTGTTTTTGTTTGAAAATAAAAGTTATGAGTAATACTAGATATAAATTATGAAACTTTAAGGAATACTTAAAATAGATTAATTATAAAATAAAATTACTATCTTATAATTTTTATAAATACATATTAGCAAAATAAATAAAGTATCATAAAATAAATTAGGTGATTATATGGCGTTAAAAGGTGTTGTTATTGATCCGGGACAGCCAAGATACCTGTTAACAAGGTAAAGAAAATATAGAAAAACATAGGAACTAATTGATTTTAGTTCTTTTTTTATTGCCGTACATAGCCATTTCATTAATTTGAATTGGCTAAAAATTAAAGGAAGGAGAGAAGATATGTCTAATTGTAAGGTTATTGCAGTAGCAAACCAAAAAGGTGGAGTTGGCAAAACCACTACAACATTTAATCTTGGCGTAGGATTATCAAAGTTAGGTTATAAAGTATTATTAGTTGATGCAGACCCACAGGGTGATTTAACAACTTGTATGGGATATTATGATACAGAGAATTTACCAACGATTGCTAATCTAATGGAAGCATCAATGAATGATAAAGATATAAATACTAATAATGTTATATTACATCATGATGAAGGTATTGATTTAATACCATCTAATTTAGATTTATCGGCATTATCAGTTTCGTTAGTAAATGCCATAAGCAGAGAATATACTATGAGAAATTGTTTAAATGATATTAAAAATAACTATGATTATATTTTAATTGATTGTATGCCGAGTTTAGAAATGATTACTTTAAATGCTATGGCAAGTGCAGATAGAGTTATTATACCTGTTCAAACATAGTATTTAGCTGCCAAAGGTATGGGACAATTATTAAGAACTGTCCAAAAAGTAAAAAAGCAAATAAATCCTAATTTAAATGTAGAAGGTATATTATTAACATTAGTAGATGGTAGAACAAATCTATCAAAGGAAACTAAAATTGCTCTGCAAGAAAACTATGGGAGTGTCATAAAAATATTTGATGCTAAAATACCAATAGCAGTTAAAGTAGCAGAATCAACAAAAGTAGGACAGAGTATTTTTTCTTATGATAAAAACAATCGTGTTACAAATTCGGATGAAAGTAGAGCATTTTTGAATAAAACAGAACCAAAATATAAAAAAAGGTGTAATTTTTAGCAAAATTACAGGAAGTTTTATGATTTTATGGTAAAATTATAATGAGTGAGGTGTAATTAATGAACTTTGGTACAAATGAGTTTACATTGCTTTCAGATGAACAAACATTTGGAAGCCGAAAAATAGATGTTATTGAACAAATGGGTGGAATGTGTGCCATAACCGACTTTGCAATCCTTTTAGGAGGTTATGTAAGTGATGATTATCATGTTTCTGATGATAGTTCTTTAAGAGGTAGAACAGGTTGGTGGTATTTATCTTCTTCCGATGGCGATGGGGATGTTCGTGATGTCATTAAAGCTGGTGATTGTTCATGTACGCGTGCTGGTAAGCGTTCCGGTTCCATTCGCCCAGTTTTACCGTTTTCAAACATCTCTGACATCTCCGTGAACGGAGTAAAGGGAAGACACGGATTTTTGGAAGTTGAGTATGGAGAATATCCACAATATGCAGTTGATACGAATTTAGGTAGAATTCTTGATGACTTATTCCAAGCAGGTGTGTTGAGAAAAACTGGGAAAACATATACTACAGATTCTAGAAGATGGAATGCAAACTCAGAAAGATTTAGTCCTGTTCAACATGAAGAATTTGAATATAATGGGAAACGTTATGTAAGAGTAAAATCAAATGATACTGGTGAAAACTTTAAAATATCTAATGGAGTTACAGTACATCCTGGAATGTACGTTTGGTTGGAAGTATCTCCAATAAAATGGATTGTAGATGACAAAGCAAAAATGCTAGTTAGCAAAACTTTGTTAGCTTCTGGAATTAGATTCTGTAATGATAGACAATATAATGGTGATTTTAAAAATACAGAAATGTACCAATATTTAAATACATGTTTTGCTAAAGATATGGTACCTAGTGTGATTAAAGAAATGACGCCAGAAGAAAAGAAACAATATGAAGAAGAACAAAAAAGACTAGAAAAGAGAAGGAATCCTTATGGATTAAAATTCGGACAAGTAAGTGAAGAACAAATTATAAAAGGTGCAATTGAAAGCGGTGTTGCAGTATTCTTACACGGACCTTCATCAGAGGGTAAAAGTGCTAGAGTCAAGCAAATAGATCCTGATTGTGTAATCATTTATCTTCGTAATGCAACTCCAGAAAGCTTAAATGGTAAGAGTGTATACAATTCTGAAACTGGAGAGATGATTGATGTAAAACCTAGTTGGTTAAAGAAAATAGAAGCAAAATGTGAGAGCGAACCTGATAGAATGCATATTGTATTTTTAGATGAAATAACTAATGCATTACCAAGTATTCAAGGTATCGCATTTAATATAGTTTTAGATAGAGAAGTAAATGGTATTTGGAAATTACCAGAAAATGCAAGAATTGTTGCTGCTGGAAATGATATGAAAGATTCTCTTGCTGCAAATCAACTAGCAGAACCATTATTTAATAGATTTGCTCATGTTTATATAAAAACAACAACTGAGTCTTGGCTAAAATGGGCTAGTGAACATAATATACATCCTGCAATTTATTCTTATATTGCTTACAAGAAAGGCGAAACATTAAGAAGTAAATATGATGGAGAAAAACCTAATGCAGACCCAAGAAAGTGGGAAATGGCTTCAAAAATGCTTTATGCAACAGGTAGTCCTGAAATGTTAAGAGCATTAGTTGGGGAAGATATAACAAGAGAATTTGTTCAATTCTGTAATCAACAAGTAATTACATTAGATGATGTAATAAATGGAAATTATACTGACAGAGATATTCAAAATTTAAATACTGCAGAAAGATATGCGACTACTATGGGGTTATCTCAAGTAGAAGAAGAACATCTTGATAAAGTTAGAGGTTTTGTAACAGGTTTAGGTGCAGAGTTCGGTGCAATTTTTGATGCACTATGGATACAAGGTGATGAGTCAAGATTAGAAAGAATTGCAGAGGCAAAACTTGCCGAAATGCCAGGAGGAGGTATAAGAAAATAATGGAAGATAAGAAAGAAATGTTATTATCATATATCAAAGCAAATGTTGCACCTGTATTAGTAGATTTTATATCTGGTAAAGACCTAAACGGAGCAGTAGTATTACCTGCTAACATTGATGTTAAAGAATTAAACGGTCATTACGAGGAGGCAGAATTTGTATCTCCTAAATGGTTTAATGATATTACTAATACAAATGAAATTAAATTATTAGTAATTGATAAAATTGATACAATATCAAAAGAAGAACAATTAAAATTTTGTGAATTATTAGAATATAGAAAAATATCTACATTTGAATTACCAAAAAATTGTGTAATAATTGTTACTGCAAATGAAATAAATAAAGATAAGATAAGCGAAGAAATATTCTCATTAGTTGCACGAATTTGAGGTGTAAATTATGAAATATGATATTGCAGCATTAAAAAGAAAAATGCTTGTTAAATATCCCTTTTTTGGGAGCATAGTAGCAAGTGTAGGTTATAAAGAAAATAAAGATATACCAACGGCAGGAACAGATGGGGAAACAATATATTATAATCCTGAATATTTAGAAAGTTTAAGTGTTGAGGAACAGACATTTGTATTCGCACATGAAGTATGTCATATTGCTTTTAATCACATATTGAGAAGTGAGGGAAAAGACCATGAATTATGGAATATTGCCGCTGATGGTGTTATTAATCAATTTCTTAAAAGAGATGGATTAAAAATGGCAAAAGGTGTAGTTGATATTGCCGAAGCTATAAATTATGATGCTGAACAATTATATGAAAAACTATTACAAGAAGAGCAACAAAGACAACAGCAACAACAAAATGGACAAGGTAATGGACAAAATCAACAAGGTAATCAACAACAAAATCAGCAACAAAGTGGTGGTGGATCTGGCGAGGATTCACAGGAAGAAGAAAAACAACAAGATGTTGGACATGATACTCACAGTATGTGGGAACAAGCAGTAAAAAAACATAAAGAGGAACAAGAAAAAACTGAACTTGAAAAGAAACAAGAAGAACTTGAAGGTATGGGAGAAAAAGATGCTTTCAAGAAAAATCTTGAAGATAAGAAAAAGCAACTTGAAGAATTAAAAGAGGCAATTTCTAAACAAGCATCACAAGCAGGAACTTCAACAAATAGAGATGTTAGAACTGTTAATGATATAGGAACTGCTAAACCAATAGTTGATTGGCGATATGTTTTAAGAGAGGCAATTAAATATGATGTTGATTGGTCATATAAAAATGCTACATTAGAAGATGGTGTAGTAGTTGCCAATTTAGAAGAACAACCAATGCCAGAAACTGAAATTGTTTTAGATACAAGTGGCTCAATAAATGAAGTATTGTTAAAGAACTTTTTAAGAGAGTGTAAGAATATATTACAACACACAAAATTAAAAGTTGGATGTTTTGATACAGAGTTTTATGGCTTTCACGAAATTAGAACAGAAGAAGATATAGAAAATATGCGATTTGAAGGTGGTGGAGGTACTGACTTTGGTGTCGCAGTAGGTGCTTTTTCAAGACGAGTTGAAAATAAAATTATATTTACTGATGGTGAAGCTTCAATGCCAGATATGCCACTTGATGCAGTATGGATAGTATTTGGTGGCGAAAGAATTAATCCAAAAGGTGGTAGAGTAATTCATATTACTCCTGAACAATTAGATAGGTTATATTCTTATGAAATAGAAAGCGAAACAAAAGGTAGATCAAGATAGGTCTTAAAAAATCCTATCTTTTTTTTGGTCTAATTTTGGCAATTTTTGTCAATATGGTGTATAATGGAACTATAATAGTATTGCCAAAGCTAATAATATAATAAAGGAGTAGTGAA
>JAEDNL010000014.1 GCA_016302505.1 Bacilli bacterium | reverse complement strand
TATGTCTTACTATAATTAAAAAAATGAAGGAGAAAGATTGATGAAAAAGAAATTAAATATATTTTATTGGTGGTTTTTTTGGGTTTTGTTCTTAGAATATATTTATAGAATATTTATTATAAAAGATTTTTTTAATATTAATACTATTATTGTAACATTATTCAGTCTTATATTTATAACAATATTTTCATTTTTATGTGGTTTATTTAATGAAAAAATTAATAAGTTATTAACTATAAGTGTTAGTAGTATTATCACAATTTTTACATTAGCACAAATAGTTTATTATAATTTTTATAATTCTATATTTTCTTTTTATTCGTTGACTACTGGAACAGGACAAGTATTACATTTTTGGACTATGATAATTGAAGTGATTGGGAGAATATGGTATATATTTTCTTTAATATTAACTATATTTATTTTATTCTTAGTATTTAATAAAAAAATATTTTCATTTGAGAAAAATAAAAAGAAAATCAACATCTTTATTTTGAGTATTTTTTTAATATCAATAACTTTGTCTATAATATTAACTAAAACATATAACAAAAAAGATTTATATTCTCTTGATAATTTATTATTTAAAACTCATGCTCCAATGCTTACAATAAATAAAACTGGATTATTGACAATGCAAAGTATTGATATATATAGATACTTCTTTGGTTTTGAGGAAAAAATATCTAATAATGATAATGGTACTAAGGAAGTAGTCAAAGAAGTAGAATATAATAAATTGGATATAGATTTTGAGGAATTAATTAAAAATACAAATGATGAAACTATTAAAAGTATGCATGAATATTTTAATAGTGTTATTCCTAGTGAGAAGAATGAATATACTGGTTTATTCAAAGGTAAAAATCTTATTTTTATTACAGCTGAGGCATTTGATACGATTGCTATTGATGAAAAATTAACTCCAACATTATATAAAATGGCTAACAATAGTTTTGTTTTTAATAATTATTATCAGCCATTATATCCAGTATCAACATCTGATGGGGAATATATGAATGTTATTAGTTTAATACCAAAAGAGGGAGTATGGAGTTTTTATAAAACTAGTAATAACTATATGCCATTTGGTATAGGAAATATGTTTAAGAAGGTAGATTATAATACATATGGCTTTCATAATCATACATATAATTTTTATCATCGTGATAAATCTCATACTAATATAGGGCTTAAATATTATGGATGCGGAAATGGACTTGAAAAGAAAATGAATTGTAACCATTGGCCAAATAGTGATTATGAGATGATTAAAGCTACCACATCATACTATATAAATGAGGATAAACCATTTATGGCTTATTATATGACGGTAAGTGGACACTTAAATTATAATTTTAGTGGTAATAATATGGCATCAAAAAATAAATCTAAGGTTCAAGATCTTGATTATAAAAATTCTATAAAGGCATATTATGCAACTCAAATAGAACTTGATAAAGCAATGGAAGAATTATTAAATATCTTAGAAGAAAGTGGTAAGTTAGATGATACATTAATTGTTATTGCACCAGATCATTATCCATATGGCCTTTCCACTGAAGATATGAATACTATAAGTAAAATTGATAGAACTGATAAATTTGAAAATTATCATACATCATTAATAATGTATAATCCTCAAATAGAAAAAACAAATGTTAACAAAATTATAAGTAGCTTAGATATATTACCTACTATATATAATTTATATGGACTTGATTATGATTCTAGATTATTTATGGGAAGAGATATATTTAGTGATGATGAACATATTGTAATTTTATCAGATAGAAGCTTTATAACTTCTAAAGGGACGTATAATAGTGTGACTGGTGAATTTTCATCATCAAGTGTTTCTCAGGAATATATAGATAATAATAATAAAATAGTGAATGAGAAATTTAAAATGTCTTCTTTGATACTTGAAAAAGACTATTATAAAGAATTGGGATTATAGTATGGAAATAGAAGTTGCTGATTTTGATTTAAGAAGTAGTATAATGAGTGGTGCATGTTTTAGAGTTTATGAAGAAGGTGATGGAAGTTTTACTAATATTCTAAATGATAGAGTAATTAATATAAAACAAATAGGTAATAAATTAATAGTTAAATCAAATAAAAAGGATAATCTTAAAAAAACAATAATGAATTATTTTGATCTTGATAGAGATTATAATAAAATTAATAATGAGATTATAAATTATGATATAGAATTTAAAAATATTATAAATAAATGTCATGGTTATCATATTTTAAATCAAGATTCATTTGAAATGTGTATAAGTTATATAATTAGTCAAAATAATAATGTCAAGAGAATAAGCTCATCAATAAATAAATTATGTGAATTGTATGGTGAAAAAATATTATTTGAAGGGAAATGCTATTATTTATTTCCTAAATATGAAAACATTAAAGATCTAAAAGAAGAGGATTTTAGTAAGTTAAAAGTTGGTTTTAGAAGTAAATATTTAGTTGATTTTTTATCTAAATATGAAGAACTATTGGACTTAAATACATTTAAGACACAAGAAGCTTTTAACAAACTATTAACAGTTAAAGGTATTGGGCCAAAAGTTGCATCATGTATATTGCTTTTTGGTTATAAAAGATTGGATGTTTTTCCAATTGATACTTGGGTTAAAAAATTTGTTTCTACTAGGTATAATATTAAAAATGATTATAAAACAATAACAAAATTTACAAGTGAGAGATTTAAAGAATATACTGGATTAGCAATACAATATATGTATCATTATAATAGAAATATTAATAAAGATAGAGTATGACTTTTTTCATTTTTTAGTGCGATGTGGTATATTATAATAGCTAGAATAAAATGAAGAATAAATCATTTAAATATATAAAAAAATATTATTTTAAAAAATTTTAAAAATATATTGATTAATATAATTATTTATGATATTCTTTTATAGAGGTAAAAATATGAAGAATATCAAAGCAAAAAATTATTATGTATTTACTGACTGTTTAATTAATAATATTTGTTTTGATTTTTTACATTTCTCATCAATTTAATTGATGAGATTTTTTTTTGCCTAAAAGGAGGAAGAATGAAAAAGAAAAAGTTATTGCTTGATATTAATGATAAACCACCAGTTTTAAAATGGTTAGTTTTATCTTTACAACATGTATTTGCGATGTTTGGGGCTACTATATTAGTACCTATACTTGTTAATAGTAGTTGTGGTAGTGAAGTACTATCTATCCCTGTAGCTTTAATTTCATCAGGTATTGGTACACTTATATATATTTTTTGTACGAAGGGAAAGAGTCCTGTATATTTAGGAAGTTCATTTGCATTTATTACACCTATGATAGTTGGATATTCTATTGCAGGAAAAGAAAGTGTTTTCACAGGCATTATGGCAGTTGGACTTACTTATATGTTAGTTGCTTTGATAATTAAAGTAGTGGGGAAAAAATGGATTAATAAAGTATTACCTCCAGTAGTTGTTGGGCCAATGATAATGATTATAGGTTTATCTTTAGCGCCAACTGCTGTTGATGAAATTGGACTTAATAGTGATACAGTATCAATTAAAAATATAATAGTAGCATTAACTGCTTTTTTAACTACAGGAGTACTTGCTGTTAAAGGCAAAGGTTTTTTAAGAGTTATACCATTCTTAATAGGTATGATAGCTGGATATGTAATGTCAATGATACTTGGAATAGTAGATTATGCTCAAATTGCTTCTGCTAGTATTATAGAAATTCCAAAATTTTATGTTCCTTTTATTAATTATTCATTAAATTTTGGTAGTATATTAACAATAGTTCCTATTGCATTAGTAACAATGGCTGAACATATTGGTGATCATAAAGTTTTAGGAGAAATTATTGATAAAGATTTATTGAATGAACCTGGTCTTGATAGGACATTAATGGGAGATGGACTTGCTACATTTACTGCTGGTATGATTGGTGGACCTGCTAATACAACATATGGTGAAAATACATCAGTTGTTGGTATGACTAAAGTAGCATCTGTATGGGTTTTAGGTTTAGCAGCAATAATAGCAATTATATTTGGATTTTTAGGACAATTAACAGCAGTAATATCTTCAATTCCATCTGCAGTACTTGGTGGAGTATCCATCTTATTATATGGCTTTATATCAGTCAATGGTTTAAAAGTTTTAATACAAAATAAAGTTGATTTTGAAAATATTAAGAATGTTATTATAGCATCTTCTATGTTAGTATTAGGATTAGGTGGAGCAGCTATATCTATAGCTAAAGGTAATTTATCATTATCTATATCTGGTATGAGTTTAGCTGCTATAGTTGGAATATTATTAAATTTATTAATTAAGGAGAAAAAATAATGAAAGAAGTTGTTTTAAATCACCCATTAATCACTCATAAATTAAGTATATTAAGAAATAAAAACACAAGTACTAAAGAATTTAGAGAATTGATAAGTGAAATATCAGTATATTTATGTTATGAAGCTACTAAGGATGCAACTGTATACGATAAAGTTATTGAAACACCACTTACTAAAATAAATACCAAAGTAATAAATGATGATGATTATGCATTTATTCCAATATTAAGAGCTGGTATGAGTATGGTAGAGGGAATAATTAAAGTTATACCAAATGCTAAAATAGGACATATTGGATTATATAGAAATGAAAATACTTTAACTCCTGTTGAATATTATTATAAAGTACCTTTAAATATATCTAAAAGAAAAGTTTTTGTGCTTGATCCAATGCTTGCTACTGGAGGAAGTGCAATAGCAACTATTGATAAATTAAAAAAAGATGGTGTGACTGATATTAAATTTTTATGTATAATAGCATCACCAGAAGGAATTAAAACATTAAAAAAAGCACATCCTGATGTAAAAATATATTGTGCTGCAAAAGATAAATGTTTAAATAAGAATGGTTATATTCTTCCTGGGTTGGGAGATGCAGGAGATAGGGTTTACGGTACAAAGTAAACTCTATTACTTTTTTAATATTATATTTAATAATTATGTTATAATTAAGATATGATAAAAAAAGAATTAAAAAATAATTATTTGTATTTAATAACTACTGTTATATTAATCGTTGTTATTAATTTAGTAATGAAAAGTCAATTGTATAATTCAATATTAAATTTTGATCACGATGTTATAAATTTTGTTAGCTTTATTATTAACACTTATTTTACAAGTTTTTTTAAAGCATTAACAAATTTTGGTGATTGGTACATACCAACTATGATAATTGTGTGTATATTTCTATTTATTAAGAATAAAAAATACTTTTATATACTATCATCTGGATATGTATTTTCTGGTTTAATAGTTTTTGTATCAAAATTATTAATACAAAGACCAAGGCCAATAAAAGCATTAATTGATATACCTAAAAGTTTTAGTTTTCCTAGTGGACATACAGTAACTTCGATAGTTTTTTATATTACATTATGGTATTTATTAACATATAAATCTAATAAAAAGACTAAAATTATCACATTCATTATTACACTATTTATAGTTATATTGATAGGAATATCAAGAATATATTTAGGTGTTCACTATTTTTCGGATGTTGTTGGTGGTATAATATTAGCAATACCAATATTATTTATGATAATTAATATTTCTAAGAAAGTTTTGAGGTGATGTTATGAGAGGATTAGCATTAGAAGGTGGAGGAGCAAAAGGTGCATATCAAGCTGGAGCTATAAAGGCATTAAACCAAAGAAAAATATTTTTTGATGGAGTAGCTGGAACATCAATTGGCTCAATAAATGCTGCGTTATATGCATGTGGTAATTTTAATGCATTATATAATTTATGGCTTTCAATGGATAGTAAATATATTTTCGGAATTGAAGGTAAGCTGTTAAAAGATTTTTCTAAAAGAAATTATAAATTAGACGATATTAAGAATGGTTTAGATTCAGTATCAAAGATAATTAAAAATCTAGGCGTAGATAATAGTAATGTAAAAAAATTATTAGATAAAAATATAGATGAAAACAAATTAAGAGAAAGTGATGTTAATTTTGGATTAGTTACTTATAATCTTAGTGATAGAAAACCAGTAGAAATAACTAAAAATGATATTCCAAAAGGTAAGTTAGTTGAATATATTTTAGCTAGCTCATATTTACCAATATTTAAATTTGAAAGAATTATTGATGATAAATATTATATAGATGGCGGAATATATCAAAATTGCCCAATAGACATGTTTATCAAAGATGGATATGATGAAGTATATGTTGTTAGAAATTGGATAAATAGGAAACTAAAGTATGATAAAAAAAGTAAAACTAAAATTAATATAATAACACCCAGTGAGGATTTAGGTTCTATTATAACATTTGAAAAAAGCGTATCAGAATATAGAATGAATCTTGGTTATTATGATACAATTAAATTTTTAGATAAATTAGATGGAAAAAAATATTATTTTAAACCATATGATGAAAATTATTATACACATTTGTTTGACAGTGCTACTCTTAAACGTATGATAAAAAAATATAATACATCATTGTTAATAAAAAACAATAAGACATTTATAATAGGTGTTATTGAAAAAGTTTGTGAGGAACTAAAAATTAATAGATTTAAAGTATATAATATGCCTTTATTAATTACCAAATTAAAATATAATATGGTTAAACATAAAAAGAGTGAATATTATGATTTTATTAAAAATATAAAAGTAAACTTTGAATAAAAGTTTATTTTTTTTGAATAAAGTATTGAAATTTAATTATAATATGATAAAATATATATGCAGTTGCAGGTATAGTTCAACGGTTAGAATGTGGCCTTGCCAAGGCTAAGATGTCGGTTCGATTCCGATTACTTGCTCCATTTAAAAACAACTTACGGACTAATTAAAGTTCGTGAGTTTTATTTTATATGAAAATATAATGTTCTCTTTCTAGAAAGGAGAACATTTTTTTATGCTTGAATATAAATAAAATGAGATTAGTAATAAACCATTTTACATTAAAGAACATAATGAGAAATACAATCTCAAAGAAATTAAACAAATTCTCATAAAATTATCAAATTAGTGTCTGCAATTTTAATGTTGAAAGAGGAAACAATTGAAAGAAATTTTTAAAAATGGGTTGTTATTTTCCGTTTTAGTTAGGAAACAAGTGAAGAGATGATTTTATGAATAATAGAACTAGAACAGCTTCATTAATAATCCTTTTCTATTTTTTTCAATAAATACACCATCTTGATTAATTAAAATTTCTTTTTTTCATTAAATTTTTTCTATATCTTTCAAATATTTTTCTTTATTCATTATTTATACCAACTTCTTTAATTTTTTTGTAACCATATCAACACATTCATCAAAAAGTTCATCTAATTCTTTTTTAGTAAAAAGTTTATAATTATGTTTAAATAATTTTTCTTTAAAATTTAATTTATTAAAATCTGCAAATCCATTTTTTAAATAATTAAATCTACACTCAATAAGTTCATCAGTTAAAAATTTATCTTTTAAATAAATTGCATTTTCTTTTATCAAATTAGAATTTTTTGGAATGCTAACATATCCATCATTAAATAAATGTTTACCATATAACTCAAAATCCTTATGCTTATATTTTCTTTTTAATCTCTTTTTATCATCTATATCAATCTTTAATATTTTATTATTATTAAATCTTATACCAACAATATTGTTATTATCATCTTGCACCCATCTAGTAGTATAAACTCTTTCATTATAGAATTGATCTGTTAATAAGTGAGAGTAATATCCCAATATTAGTGGGTTATTTAATTTGTTTTTATATGTATCTAAAAATTTATTTATGTCTATCATTTTTTCTTGTGGTACAGTAGGAAAAGGTAATTTTTCATTATAATAATGTGCATTATATCTTGTTATAAAAGTACCTTTATCTACATCTGGTATTAAATTACCATATAGAAATAGATCTTCGTTTAATTTTAATTTTTTATTTACTTTTTTAGCAACTGCTAAATGTATAGACCAACTTGGCATGATATCACATCCTATTGTTTAATTTATCCATTTTGATTTTCACTAAACATTTCTTTACCATAATAAAGAGTTCTTAATTTATCTAATCCTAAATCGTTATATTGAAAATTGAATCCATAACTATTTAATTCATCGATTAATTTATTTCTTTGTTCTTTCAATGGTAACTCATAATAATCTGGATTATCGTAGTAAACTAATAATCCAATATCTTTAATGTCTTGTAATTGAATTTTGCTTTTCATCTTTTCATTGCAATACTGAAAGTCAATTTTTATTGTATCAAATACTTTTTTATAATTATTATTAATCAATTCATTTTGCTTTTCATCTAGATCAGTTTTATCTTTAATTTCTTTATTTATTCCATCACAATATCTTAATCTAATACAACTATTTTTCATTTGATTTTCTGTTAAATTATCTATATTTTTATTAGTATAATATATATCATGTGTTATACAAGAAAAATCTAATTTAAGTCCTTTATTTACCAACATATCATGATAATATATTAATGGTTTATCTAATTTAAAGCCTACTTCTACTACTAACATTTTTTATCAATCTCCCCAATAAATCTATTTAATCCCTTATACCAACTAAACATACCTTTTTTTCTATCGGCATATTTTTGATATTCATCCTCAGTATAGTTATCTTTCATTATGACTTTCCATCTATTTAAAACTCTTTCATAACAAGTTTCAATACCTGTTCTCATAACAATTATTTTTCCTTTTAAGATAGAATAATCTTTTATATTTCTGTATTGTGCTGAATCAATCACTATTGTTTTATTACTATTTTTAAAATAGTCTAATACTTTTAAATAGAACTCATCAAAATTAGTAAATAAATAATCATTTGTTTTATTACTAAATATATTTCTTAATTCAATACTTTCCATATTATCTGATGGTCCATTACTGAATACAACATCAGTATCAATAACAATATAGTTATCGTCTTTTATATACCTATCACTAAAATATGATTTTCCACTTCCTGATTCACCAGTAATATTAATGATTTTATCATTTGTTATAGTTTTAATATATGGCTCTTTATCTATGAATCTGCTTATTAATAAATCTGATTTAATTTCATATAAATAGTTTTCAATTTCTTTAACTAGATCATTAACATCTTTTCTATCATCTTTATTACCATGAGAAATAAAATTGTTCCATTCTTCTAAAACCTCACCAATATTTTTTTTATTTACCTTGTCTTTAAGTATTGCATAAGCTGTCTTTTTATAATTCATAATACTAACTACACCTAATGTTTTGTAATATGATTTCTCTGGTATTTTTGATATTTTATAGAAGTGAAGCGCTAAATCGTCATCAACTTTTCTAGGGTTATTTATAATTATTTTATTTGCTCTATAGATAATTGTTGCTCCCTCTAATCGTACACTTTCTGCATCCTCTGGTATTTCTACATCATATATTGTATCTCCTCTATGTAACCATCTTAAAATGCATGTTTCATCACAATAATTAAATCCCCCAAATTCTCTAGGGTTATCTGCATTAGGATTCCAATTATTACTTTCATTTATTTCATTCAATTTATATTTAAAATCACTTTTTGCTCCACTTGTTGTTCCAAACATTACTTTTACAAATTTAGACATTTTATTCACCACCTAATCAAATTTAATATTCTTAATACTAATTATTTTATTGTTATCATCAAATTCAAGTTTAAAAGTTTCACAATAATTAAAATAACCATCCAATAATATATTTCCATTAAAACTATATCTTAATTTATCCTCTACAACTTGAATATCACACCAGTTTTTTAATAAATAGGAAATTGCAGTAGCATGACTAACAATAGCAATTCTCTTATTTTTATTTTCGTGTAAAATTTTCAATATAGTAGAGTACATCCTATTACTAACTTCTTTTTGGCTTTCACCATTACCAATTTTATAGTTTTCATCTAAAAACTGTTTTCTTTCAAAATTTTCTGGTAATTGATCCCAAGAATCAATTCCAAATTTTCTTTCACCTAAATCACTAATAATATTTATTTCTAATTCGTTTTTAATAGTTAAGTATTTTAAAGTTTGAATAGCTCTAACATAACTTGATGTATATAGAACATCTAAATTATCAAATTCATTATTACTCAATTTTTCTTTTGCTATTTGTTCTCCCTCTATTGAAAGAGATGACTTCTCATTTTAAATTTGTAAATTATCATTATTTAAACTATTGTTAACTTTTAAAGGTTTTGAATGTCTTATTAGGTAAATAGTAGTCATTATAAATCACACTCCATATTATTATAAATTAAATTCTTTTTTCATCATTTCAAATATTTTTAATCTTTCTTCTTTAGTAAAAGTATCTTTTTGACTTTTAAATCTGCTTAAAGCCCATTTCCAAAAATTATATCCAAAATGCCTATCTTTATAAACTTTATTAAATAACTTTAAGTCATTTTTATATCTTGGTATAAAGTGAAAATGCACATGAGGTTTTTCATTATCTCTATAAGCATTATTCATTAAACAAGCAAAATTAAACATAGTAGCACCAAATACCTTTTTACAAACTCGTTCAAGTTCTTTTTCAATCATTCCAAGTTCTTCCCAAGCTTCAGGTGTTAGGTTACTTAATGATTCTTTGTCATTTCCTACAATACAATAACCTACAAATTCTTGACACCAAGATCCAAATACAACATTCCAATATTTACCTTTATATAAATTCATTTTTAGTCGTTCCTTTCCAACAAGTTTTCTACAATATGATAATTGATATTTAGATTTTTTAACATTTCTTTGATATTTACTGGAAAAACATTATATTTATTAATATCATTAATATCAATCCATTCATACAAAGCCCAATCACCCTCAAGTCCGCAAAATACATTTTCTTTAATGTTATCTTTATATATTCCTTTATAGATGATGTTTAATTGATGATTATTATAACCTTTAGCATTTACAAATTCTTCGCTAATACCTAAAAAATCAAAATCAATATTTTCATATCCAAGTTCTTCTTTTATTTCCCTTATAATTGCTTTTTTGCTTTCTTCCAACATCTTAACTTTTCCGCCTAATAACATATAAAGATCTTTATCTTTTACTCTAAATAATAAAATTTTACTTAAATCTTCATTTAAAATTATTGCTGATACTCTGTAAAAAAACTTGTTATCATTTTCAACTAATGTTATATCCATATTTACACCACCTTGATATTAATTAATTCATTATCTTTAAATTCTAATTTAAATGATTGTAAAAATTCTCATTTTCCATTAAAGAAAGCTAAATTATTAAATTTATAATCTTTATTATAATAAACTTCACACCATTTTTTTAATAGAAAAGCGATAGTAGTAGAATGAGATATAATTGCAATTCTTTTTCCTTTGTTAGAATTTATTACATTCATTAATCCATTAAGCATTCTAGTTTATACTTCTTTTTGACTTTCACCATAACCAACTTTATAATTTTCATCATTAAATTGTTTTAGTTCAAAATCTCTTTCATTTATTCTGTCATCTAATTTAATTTTTAAGTTATTTAATTCAGAAAGATATTTTGCTGTTTCAATAGCTCTTGATGAGTTAGACGAATATATTTCACTAATGTTTTTCAATTCTTCTACATTACATAATTTTTTTGCATTTTCTTCTCCTTTTGGAGACAAAATCATATTTTTGTTAAATTCAGACCATAAGATTTTATTGCCATTGCTGTAATTATCTATTTCAACAAATGGGCCAGAATGTCTTATTAAATAAATTGTTTTCATAAATTATATACCTTTCTTTCATTGTTATAATGTATGTCCATGTAAAATATTGAAAAATATGTTCATTTTACAGTAATAAAGTATTATTTATTAATTTTAATTACAATAATCTTTATTATTATCTTTTTTTATTATGAATAAATTATTATTACATATTTGTATATTAAATTGTTTATAATAATAAATAGTACTTTTAAAGTTAGCTTCTTTATTTAATGCTTTATTTAATACATTTTCTAAGGGTATAACATTTAATCTTATTATATCATCTATTGTATATTTTTTATTCATATATGATACTTCTAATAATTGTTTTTTATCAGTATAGTAATAATTAATATTATTATAATTTAGGAAAGGTTTTAATATATTGTTATTAATATCATTTTTTTCAAAATAATTAAATGATATTTCTCCTGAACTGATATTATTTGGTGAGAATACTTCGTTAGGACTTATATCTTTTGTTGCTTTTTTACCTATTATATCTTTAACATATATAAAATACTTATCATCAACTGTATCTTTAGTTTTTTTCATATTAATCATATCATTTGTAATAATAGTATTTGTATATATTTTTCTGTTTGCAACAGGTACTTTCAACAATTTAATTTCATTTTTCTTATAACAAATAAATCCAATTAATGACAGTACTTGTAAAATAATAACGAGTATTGTTCCGTAAATCAGTACTTTATTTTTCATTACATTTCACCATGTTAATTATATCAAACCAGATATTAAATATTAATACAAAAATATTTTTTTTACAAATAATATACATTGTTAAAATATACAAAATGTGATAAAATAGTATTAATAATAATAAAGAGGTGTATATGGGATATAGTGAATTTTCATTTGGGTTATTAATATGTTTTTTTCTTAGTTTTATTTTAGGTATAGAAAGGCAATATAGAAGACGTTCTCTAGGACTTAGAACGATGATTTTAATTGCAATAGGTTCTTATTTGTTTGTTAGTTTTTCATTTTTATTAAGTGAATATAATATAGATGCGACTAGAATTGCAGCTCAAGTTGTTGCAGGAATTGGATTTTTTGGTGCAGGTGTTATACTTAAAGATACTGAAAAAAATAAAGTAAGAGGACTTACTACTGCTGCGACTATGTGGTGTGATGCGGCTATTGGTGTGTTATGTGCAGGTGGATTTATAGAAGAAGCAGTAGTTGCAACATTATTTGTTTTGTTTGCTAATATAGTTCTTAGATATATAAATCATTTTATAAATGATAAAACTAAAAATAAATCTATTACTGAAGTATTTAATGTTAAAATAAATAGTGGTGATATAAGTAAAATAGCAGATTATATAAATAAATATATTCTAGATAAAAATGATATTGAAATTATTAACTATATAAAAAGTGATAATGATATTGAATTTGACTTTGTTGTCAACAAAAATGAAAAGAAAAAGTTTAATGATTTCATTATAGATATAATTAGTAAGTTTAAAATTAAAAGGTATGAATATAAAAAATTAGATGAGTGTAATATATGTGATGAAGAATTGTAAAAGCGTAAAATTTTATTGCTTTTTTTAATTGTATATTTTTTTAAATACACATGTTATAATTAAAGCGTAATTAATGTTTTTGGGAGGAAAATATGCTTGTAAGTAACGATTGGAAAGATTATAAATTAATTGATGCTGGGAATGGTGAGAAGTTAGAAAGTTGGGGTAATATTATATTAAGAAGACCTGATCCTTGGGCATTATGGACACATGAAGATACTCAAGAATGGAATAAATTTAGTGCAATTTATCATAGAAGTGAAAAAGGTGGTGGGTATTGGGAAAAGAGAAAAGATTTACCTGAATTTTGGACTATTAATTATAAAGAATTAAAGTTTAAGGTTAGCCCTACTGGTTTTAAACATACTGGTCTTTTCCCAGAACAAGCAGCCAATTGGGATTTCATTATAAATAAAATTAAAAATGCTAATAGAAAAATTAAAGTATTAAATCTTTTTGCTTATACTGGAGGCGCAACGATCGCAAGTTCTTATGCTGGTGCGGTAGAAGTGGTACATGTTGATGCATCACAAGGAATGAATGAGTGGGCTAAAGAAAATGCTAAGTTATCTCATATTGAGCAAAATAAAATAAGATATATATGTGATGATTGTTTAAAATTTGTTGAAAGGGAAAAAAGAAGAGGAAATAAGTATGATGCGATAATAATGGATCCCCCTACATATGGAAGAGGACCATCAAAAGAACTATGGAGATTTGAAGATAGTTTAAATAAATTGATAGAAAGTTGTATTGATATTTTGAGTGATAAACCGTTGTTTTTTTTAGTAAATTCTTACACTAAGGGAATAACGCCTGAAATACTTAAAAATGTTTTAATGACTAGTTCATTATCTAAATTTAATGGTGTTATAACTACAGATGAAATTGGTCTTAAAATATCATCTAGGGATATGAATTTAGCATGTGGTGTTTATGGAAGATGGGAATCTAATGAATAATATTAATATTATATATGAAGATAATCATTTATTAGTTGTTGAAAAACCTATCAATATACCTGTACAAGAAGATAGTAGTAAAGATAAAGATTTATTAACAATATTAAAAGAATATATTAAACATAAATATAATAAACCTGGGAATGTATATTTAGGACTTGTTCATAGATTAGACAGGCCTGTTGGTGGAATAATGGTTTTTGCTAAAACTAGTAAAGCTGCATCAAGATTAAGTGAGCAAATAAGAGTTAAGAGTTTTAAGAAGATATACAATGCTGTTGTTATTGGAAATGTTTGTGATAGTGGTACTTTAGTTGATAAGTTACTTAAAGATACCAAGAAAAACATTGTTAAAGTGGATCCTAATGGAAAAGAGTCTATATTAAAATATAAACTATTAAAATATAAAAATGGTTTATCTCTTGTTGAAATAGAATTATTAACTGGAAGAAGTCATCAAATAAGAGTGCAAATGTCTAATTTTGGTCATCCTTTAGTTGGTGATCATAAATATAATAAAAATGCAGTTACTGGTCATCAAATAGCATTATTTGCTAAACAAATAGAGTTTATTCATCCTACAACTAAAAAATTGTTAACGTTTAGTATACCTCTTCCAGATAGATACCCATTTAATATATTTAATAGTTAGTGTAAAATTATGGAAAAAGTATTTTATAAAACTTAAATGTTGCTATAATAATATTGGTGATTTATATGGAATTTATAAATAATATAGATTATTTTGATCAACATTTTTTGATTGACAAAAAAGTATTGAATGATTTTATTGATGCTTGTGAATTATCTATAGATGACGAAATTGTTGAAATAGGTCCAGGAAAGGGTATCATAACAGAGTTACTAGCAAAAAAAGGGAAACATGTTACATGTATTGAATTGGATTTGAATCTTGAACATTTTATTAATGTATTAAAAGATAAATATAAAAATATAGATGTATTATATGGAAATGCATTAAATTTATATATACCACCTTGTGATAAGATAATTTCGGCACTTCCATATTCTATAACAGAACCTTTTATTGAAAAATTATTAAGATGTGAATTTAAAGAAAGTATTTTAATAGTAGGTAAAAGATTTGCTGACAATGTATGTAATAAATCTTTAACTAAATTATCTTTACTTACCAATTCATTTTTTAATGTTGAAAGGATAAGAGATATAGAACCAAATTGTTTTGACCCTGCACCTAGAGTTATGTCATCAATTATTAAACTTAAACCTGTAAATAGAGAGGAATTAAAATATAGTTTTAAAAGATTTATTTTTAGAGAGATGTTTTATAATAGAGAACGTAAACTCAAAAATAATATAATGGAAGCTTTAATAGAATTTTCTAAGTTACATGGTAAAAGATTAACTAAGAGAGAAAGTAAGGAAATTATTAAAAGTTATAATATTCCAGAGATTACATTAAATAAACAAATGGAAAATTTATCTAATGAAGAATATGAACTTATATTTGAAACTTTAAAATAGTATTTGATTATTACTTTTCTTTGTGTTAAAATACATTCGAAAGGTGATATTATGATGTACATTGGTCGTAGAATTATGTATAAAAGTAATATCACACTTGTTTAGTCCTTTAGATTAAAAAGTGTGTATTTTTTTGCATGTTAAAATTTAGAGGAGATTGTTATGATAGAAATAAGTTTAAATAAAATAAATAAAAGTTATGGATATAATAACGTACTTAATAATTTATCTTTTGATATAAAAACAAATGAGAGAGTTGCTTTAATAGGAAGTAATGGGTGTGGTAAAAGTACTACACTTAGGATTATTATGGGTCTTGAAACTAGTGACAGTGGGAGCGTATCAATTAGAAAAGAAAGTAAAATAGGATATTTAACTCAAATACCTCCTGAAGAAAAAGACGGTGTTATTGCTAGAAGTGTATATTTAAGAGGAGTAAGTGAGTTATTAGATTTAGAAAATAGAATAAATACTTTTGTTAAAAATATGACTAGTAATGAGAAGGATATTAAAAATTTTGATAAATTGCAGGAAGAGTTTAGAATTAAAGGTGGATATAATTTAAAGGAAATGATTGAAAAGATTAGAAGTGGTTTTAAAATTTCTGATGAATTACTTGATAGAGAATATAATAAATTAAGTGGAGGAGAAAAAACTCTCATTAATCTTGCATCTATTGTTCTTTCAAATCCAGACATTTTACTTTTAGATGAACCAACTAATCATTTAGATATTGATACTTTAGAGTGGTTTGAGGAGTATTTATCAAATTATAATGGTACAGTTGTAATAATTAGTCATGATAGATATTTTCTTGATAGAACTGTTAATAAAATAATAGAAATGGAAAATGGTAGTGCTGGTGTGTATCATGGAAATTATTCATATTATTTAAAAGAATCTGAAAAAAGATTGATGTTGGAGTTTAAAAATTATAAGAATCAACAAAAAGAAATTAAAGCTTTAAAAGAAGCAATAATAAGATATAGACAATGGGGTACAAAGGGCAATAATCCTATGTTTTTTAGAAGGGCTAAGGCTATAGAAACTAGATTACAAAAAATGGACATAATAGAGAAACCTAAAACTAAGAATGAACTTAAAATTAATCTTAAAGTTGATGAGAGGACTTCTAATAGAGTACTTACAATTTCCAATTTTGATTTATCAATAGGTAACAGGGAATTACTTAAAAAAGCTAATATGGAAGTGTATTATAAAGAAAGAGTTTGCTTGATGGGTAAAAATGGTGTTGGTAAAACAACTTTAATAAAAAATATATTAAATAATACACATGATAATATAAAATTAGGTACAAATATTAAGATTGGATACATTCCACAAGAAATTAGATTTGACAATGAGGATTTGACAATTTATGAACATATGAGAAAAATATTTGTTGGTAGTGAGAGTGAACTTAGAAGTAAATTAAATCAGTTTTACTTTACATCTGATAATATTAATAAAAAAATAAAGAGTTTGAGTGGTGGTGAGAAAGTTAGACTTAAACTACTTGAACTTATTCTTAAAAATGCTAACTTATTAATATTAGATGAACCTACTAATCATATTGATATTGACACTCGTGAGATACTTGAAGAGTCTTTATTAAATTATGAGGGAACTATTTTATTTATTTCACATGATAGATATTTTATTAATAAAATTGCAACTAAAATCGTTACGATTCAAGATAAAAAGATGATAACATATGATGGCAATTACGATTCTATAAAGAATAAACCTGTTAAAGTCGAATTGAAAGAAAAAATAAAACCTCAAACTATTATTAAAGGAAGTAATAGATTGAATGAGTTTTTAAAGACTTCAACTAATATTGAGGAAGTAACTATTGGTTGTTCTGACTCTAGGGTATATAAAATTAGAAAAAAAAGTAAGATATATTATTTAAAAATTGCTAAACATTTATCTAAAGAGTCTATTAGTATAGATTATTTAAAAGATAAAATAAGCGTTCCAGAAAAAGTATTTTATGAAAAATATAATGGTGTATCTTATTTATTAACAAAGTCACTTGATGGGATTATGCTTTGCGACAATTATTTTAATAACCATGTTATAGAGGGAATTGATATTATTGTTGAGGCGTTTAATGCTTTATATAATATAGAGTATACTGATTGTATTATTGATGAGACAATTCCTGTTAAAATTAAAAGAATAGAGGAAAATATTAATAATATAAAAAATAGTGATATTAAGAAAGAAATACTTGATAGGTTTCATACTAAAGAAGCAATACTTAAATATTTAAAAGGAAATATGCCTAAACAAATTATTGGATTTACTCATGGTGATATGTCTCTTCCTAATATCTATGCTTCTAATGGACATTTTAGTGGCTTTATTGATACTGAAAATGCTGGTCTTTGTGATATTTATTATGATATAGTTGTATGTGAAATGTCTATTGAAAGAAACTATGGTAAAGAGTATATTGATGTTTTTTATGAAAAACTTGGTATTGAAAAAGATGAATTTAAGAGTGATTATTATAGAATATTATTAAGTTTATAAAAAAAGAAATTCAATTGAATTAAATTGAACTTCTTTTTTTCATCCAATGTTTTCCGTCAACGATTCTTGAAACGAGCATACTACTTGCTGAGTCACCAACTACATTTAACATAGTAGCAGGAGGGTCTATTATAGTTGCAATAATTGTTAAGATAGGTAGTGCTGATATTGGAAAACCTAACATTGTAATAATTAGCATTTCTGATATTGTTCCACCACCTATAGGTACAGCAGTTACAAGTAGTGTAGCTAAAAGTGCAACACCTAATATTTTTAATGATGATACATCACTATTAAATAAGCAAACTAAGAACATAATTTTGAAAACACTTCCTATTATTGAACCATCTTTATGAAAACTTGTTCCTAGTGGTATAGTAGTGTCTGCAATATCATCTGGAACACCTATATTTTTTGCGCACATTGTATTTACTGGAATTGATGCAGCTGATGAACATGTTCCTAAAGAAGTTAGTGTTGCTGGTAAAATATTTTTCCAGTAACTTATAAAACCGTTTTTTCCACCTGCAATAAAAGCATATATAGAATAAACTGTAAAATAGAATAATACTGCTACTATAGTATAAATTATAAATGTTTTACCATAACCGACTGCAATCTCACCTCCAAATGTTCCAACAAGAGATGCAAAATAGCATCCAAGCCCAATAGGAGCATAAAACATAATTAATTTAATAAATGATTGAACTACATGATTGGCGCTTTCTAGTACGCATAGTAGTTTTTCACCTTTACCTTTTGACATATTAATACTTATACCAAACAGTATAGAAAATATTATTAGAGCAATCATATTGTCTCTTGATAAAACCTTTGAAAAATCATTTACGCTTATAGTATCAACTGTTCTTTGAAGAAAGTTTACATCTTCTTTTTCTACAACATCATCATTTAACAATACTTCTTTAATACTATTAGTATCTTTTATATCTACAAGTTTGAACATTTTTGATGTGCCTAATCCTACAAAAACACTTACTATAGATGTAACTATGAAAACTAAAATAACTGTTACTAAAATCTTTCCTATTCTTTTTGGTTGTTTCATTTTACCAATGGATGTTGATAATGTTAAAAATATTAATGGTACTACTATTACAAGTAACATATTTAAGAATAAATCACCTAATGGACTTACTATAGATGCTTTTTCTTTAAATATAAGTCCCATTATAGTACCCAGTAATATACTTCCTATTAAAATAAAATATGATTTATAATTTTTAATAATTTTTTTCATCTTTATTCCTCCTAATAAAAGTATATAATATTATAAGAGTAAAAGTACATGTTTATTATTCCACACATATCCACAATTGGACAATACAAATTATTTATGGTATTCTATAATCAAATTTAAGGAGTGGGTTATGGAAAAAGAAATTGATTTTTGTTTGGAATATTTAAGAGAGTTATCAAAGAGATTTACAACTAAAGATGAAGCTATTGCTGAAATAATTAATCTTAATTCAATATTAGCATTGCCTCGTAATATTGAACATTTTATGAGCGATATTCATGGTCAAGCAGATGCTTTTTGTCATATTATGAATAATGCATCTGGAGGAATAAGATATAGAATTAAGCAAATATTTGATGGAGAATTATCTGAAAGTGAACAGGATAAACTTGCAACATTGATATATTATCCTGAGGAGAAGATGAAACTCGAGTTAGAAAATATTTCGGATAAATACTCATGGTATGAAACAAATATATTAAGAATAATTGAAGTTGCTAAAAAAATATCATCTAGATACACTAGAAGTAAAGTAAGAAAAACATATAAATCTAGTTTAAGTTATACTATAGATGAACTACTTAATAATAAAGTTGAGCAAGAAAATAAAGATGAATATTATAAAATGATTATAGCATCTGTTATTAATCTTGGGTCAGCAAAAGATTTAATTAAGGCATTATGTACATTAATAAAACAGCTTGCAGTTAATGAATTTCATATAATTGGTGATATATACGATAGAGGACCTGAACCACACAAAATAATGGATATGTTAGGTGAAAATCCTAATGTTGATATTCAATGGGGAAATCATGATATATTATGGATGGGTGCAAGTCTTGGAAATGATTTATCAGTAGCGGGTGTTATTACCAATAGTGTTAAATATAATAATTTAGACATACTTGAGAATGCTTATGGAATAAATTTAAGACCTCTTGCTAACTTTGCAGAAAACACATATAAAAATGCATTAGTTTGGAGACCTAGAAAAACAACAGAGGATGATTATATTGAAAATTATGATATAAGACAGGTGGCTAAAATACATAAAGCAATATCTATTATAATGTATAAATTAGAAGGTCAATTTGCATTAAATCATCCGGAATATAAGATGGGACATAGAAGACTTTTAGATAAAATAGATTATGAAAATGAGAGTATTAATATAGATGGTAAAGTTTATCATTTAGAAGATATTGATTTTCCTACAATTGATAGAAATGATCCATATAAATTAACTAGTGAGGAAGAAAAAATTATAAAAGATTTGGTTATATCTTTTATGAATAGTGAGGCGTTAAAAAGACATATTGATTTATTTTTTACTAAAGGTTCTATGTATAAAATTGAAAATAATAATTTAATGTATCATGCTTTGGTTCCTTTGAATGAAAATGGAACTCTTAAGGAGGTGTCTTTTGTTGAAGGGAATTTAAAAGGAAAAGAACTTTTTGATTATTTAGATAATAGAGTTAGATATTTATATTACAATAAGGGGAAAAATTCTAAAGATGAACTAGACCTTATGTGGTATTTATGGACTGGACCTGATTCACCTTTTTTTGGAAAAGATAAAATGACTAATATGGAGAGGGTATTAATTAAAGATAAATCTTCTCATAAAGAAAAAAGAAATTATTATTATAGTTATCAAGAGGATAGTAGTATAATTGAAAATATAATGAGAGATTTTGGTATTACTGATACTAAAAATGCTCATATTATAAATGGTCACATTCCGGTTGAGAAAATAAATGGTGAGAATCCATTAAAGGCAAATAGTAAGTTAATAGTAATTGATGGTGGATTTAGCAAAGCATATCAGAAAACAACTGGTATAGCTGGATATACTCTTATATCTGGGTCAACTGGAATGAGAATTGTAGCACATGAACCATTTACTAGTTTAAAAGATGCAATAATTAACAATACTGATATAAATTCTACTATTGAGATTAAAGAATCTGTAAGAAATAGAATAACTATTGCTGATATTGATAAAGGACGTGAATTAAAAAGAGAAATATTTTTTCTTAAATTATTAATTCATGCGTATGAAACTGGTATTATTAAAGAAAATAATGAATATAAATACATAAAATTTGAAAAATAGTGTAAATTATAATTATTTGCACTTTTTTATTGATTTATTAAAAATTATATGATATATTCATATCGACATTTACAAATTTACACGCGTTTTTATGTGGCTTAATTTACTCATTATTTTACACATTAATAAAAATGTGTGTTTTTTTGTATAGGAAAGGAGTGAAAAATAAAATGTCATTCATCAATGTTAAGCACATAAGTAAAACTTTTAAAGTTGCCAAAAGAAGAAGTGGTCTTAAGGAGACTTTAAAATCATTTTTCAAAAGAAATTATATCTATATTGAAGCCGTAAAAGATATATCATTTCAAATTGAAAAAGGTGAAATTGTTGGTTACATTGGACCTAATGGTGCTGGTAAAAGTACTACCATTAAAATATTAAGTGGAATATTACTTCCTGATAGTGGAGAATGTAAAATTAATGGTTTAACACCATGGAAAGATAGAGAAAAATATGTTTCTAATATTGGAGTAGTATTCGGACAAAGAAGTCAATTATGGTGGGATATACCAGCTGAGGATACTTTTGATTTATTAAAAGATATATATAATCTTAAAGATGATGAGTATCAAAAAACTAAAGCAGAACTTGTTAAACTTCTAAATATAGAAGAAATAATTCAAATACCTGTTAGGCAACTTAGTTTAGGTCAAAGGATGCGCTGTGAAATTGCTGCCTCATTAATTCATAATCCATCCATATTGTTTTTAGATGAACCCACTATTGGGTTAGATGCTGTATCTAAAGAAATAGTTAGAGATTTTATAAAGAAATTAAATTATGAGAAAAAAACAACAGTAATTTTGACAACTCATGATATGAATGATATTGAGGCTCTTGCTAAAAGAATAATTTTGATTGGTAAAGGACAAATATTATATGATGGCTCTTTAAATAAGTTGAAGAATAAATATGGTCATATTAAAAGAGTAACAGTTTACTCTAAAGATAATGTTAAAACTTTTAGAAAAAATGGAATAATATCAAATGAAAGGGAAGATAATTTTTATACATTTATAATTGATATTAATAAATTAACTGTTTCTGATTTATTAAACTATTTATCTTCTAAATTAAATATTATTGATATTCAAGTAGATAGTGAAAGCATTGATAATATTATTGTTAAATTATATAAGGAATTTGAAATTTGAAATCATATATATCTTTATTTAAAATAAAATTAATTAGTGCTTTACAATATAAGGCTGCTGCCTTAGCAGGTATATCTACTCAATTATTTTTTGGGTTTGTATTTATTATGGTTTATCTTACATTTTATGAATCTAATGATACTAATTATCCAATGGAAGTAAATCATCTAATTAATTATTTATGGTTAAATCAAGCTTTCTTTTCTTTAGTATATATATGGTTAAAAGATAAAGAATTTTTATCTATGATTAAAAATGGTAATATTGCATACGAATTATGTAGACCTATTAATTTTTATTTTAAGTGGTATTTTTCTATGTATGCAAGTAGAATTGCTAATGTTGCATTGAGATTTCTACCAGTAATATTAATAGCATTTTTATTACCTAGTCCATATAATATGACTTTGCCTCCTACTTTTATAACATTAATAGTTTTTATAATATCGTTATTTATTTCAAGTGTTTTGGTAACATCTATTACTATGCTTTATCATATAATAACTATTTATACATTAGATGAAAAAGGTGTAATATCAATTTTGATGGTTTTTGGAGAAATATTTTCTGGTGGGACTGTTCCGATAGTTTTTTTTCCTAAGACATTGCAGTTTATAGCTAAATTATTACCTTTTCAATATATTTGTGATCTTCCATTTAGAATATATTCAGGAAATATATCATTAAATGATTCTTTTTCTGTTTTATTAGGTGGTGTAGTATGGACTATAGTTATTATAATATTTGGATATTTATTATCTAGAAAGGCACTTAAAAAAGCAAGTGTTCAAGGTGGATAATGAAATTATATATTGAATCGTTAAAGATGCATTTAAAAAGCACACTTGAGTATAAAGTATCATTTATATTAGGTTTTATTTCACAGTTTTTAGTTGTTTTTACGTATTATTTTATAATTATAGCTTTATTTACAAAGTTTAATAATATTAAAGGTTTTACTCTTTATGAAGTATTATTAACATTTTCTATAATACAGTTTGGATATTCAATGAATGAATTTTTTGCAAGAGGCGTTGATACTTTTGAAACATTAATAATAGACGGTAGTTTAGATAGATTGTTATTAAGACCTAAAAATATATTATTGCAGGTATTATGTTCTAAAGCAGATTTTGTTAAAATATCAAGAATTTTTCAATCATTAGTGATAATGATAATATCCTTATTACATCTTAATATTAATTTTACATTTTTGAAAGTTATTTGTCTTATTTTGATGCTTATTAGCTCAATTATAGTATTTTTCTCTATTTTCTTACTTATGGCTTCATACTGTTTTATTACAGTACAATCACTAGAAATCAAGAATTTGTTCACTGATGGTGGTAAACATATAGCACAATATCCAATAGGTGTATTTAAAAAAGGAGTAGTACTGTTTTTTACATTTATAATACCTTATGGTTATGTTAATTATTATCCTTTGTTATATTTACTTGGAAAAAGTGAAAATATACTATATTGTTTTAGTCCAATAATTGTTTTATTATATGTAATCCCATCACTTTTATCATTTAAGTTTGGTCTTAAAAAATATACTAGTGCTGGTGGATAAGGGGCTTTGCCTCTTTTTTATTTATATTTTATTTAGTATAATGAAAATATGAAAAAAAGTTATGTTAGAATGAATGGAAATGATAATTGTTTATCTTTAGGAAATATTATCGATTTGATTAAGAAAGTTTCAAATAATAGTAGTGCTAGTCAAACTGAAATATTTTGTACATTATTCAATATTAATGATGTTAATGCCACTACCATTAGCAATTATTGTATTGGTATTAGAGCTATTGGTTTAGAGTATAGGGACTATATTGAAAAATTGTATATTAAGTATTCTAATGATAACAATGTTTTTATGAATACTATATCATCTATACTAAATATATTAAATAATAATGTGTCTAGATATGATTTTGATGATATTAATAGTGATAATAAATTAAATATACTAATTGAAGAATTATTTAAGATTGCTAAAAAAGATAAAAATATTAACCAAAATTTTATTAGCAATATAAATAATAAAAACAATTATGATTCTTTTATTGAATTTCTTTATTATGCAGTATGTGAAAATAAGCAACCTATTTATAAGCAAGATATTAGTATTGAAATTGATAAGAAAGAATTAGAAAAATATTTAAAGATTAAATTATATTTTGGTCAAACGTATTATAGTTCATTAATTGAACTTGCTAAAAAAGGTAATTCTTATGCCCAATGTGAAGTTGGTTCATTATATTTTTCTGGTGATATTAATGGATATCCTGAATATGATAAATCTTATGAGTATTATTATGCATCTGCGAAAAAGAATCAACCAAAAGCATGTTGGATGGTTGCTAACCTTATGATAACTAATAAAGTTCAATATAATTTTGATATAATGTGGGAATATTTAAATAAATCTATTTCTTTTGGTAGTGCTGCTGGATATAACACTCTTGGTATTTGTTATTTAAATGGTAAAACACCAGATAATAATATTTCTATTGATAAGGCTATTAAATACTTTAAGATATCAGGTGAGATGGGATATTCGTATGCATTTAATAATCTTGGTAAAATATATGAAAACAGTGGTGATATTGATAAGGCAATACAATATTATAAAATATCTGCTGATATGTGTGAGAGTTGGGCGTTAAATAAAGTTGGTGAATATTATAGAAAAAATGGAAACTTAGAATTAGCCTTTATATATTATAACAAAGCAATAGAGTGCCCAATAAAAGAAAGAAATCCTTATGCTTATTATAATCTTGCCACATATTATTATAAAAATGGTTTTAATCAATTAAATATTGATAAGTCTAATGAAAAATACGAAGAATATATGAGTATGTTTGAAAAACTAAAAAAATAAAAATGTTTGCTTGTTTAGTTATATTATTAATAGTATAATTATTATAATAGTGAGGTAGTTATGAAAGATGGTTTTGATAATAAAAAATATGTAAAAATACAAAGTGAGAAAATAAGAGAAAGATTTAAATTATTCGATAAGTTATACTTAGAAGTCGGTGGTAAATTATTTGATGATAGTCATGCAGCGCGAGTATTACCTGGTTTCAAAAATGATGCTAAAATAAGTATGTTTAAGGAATTAAAAGATGAACTTGAAATAATATTTTGTATTAATGCTGGTGATATTGAAAAAAATAAGACTAGAGGAGAATATGGTATAACTTATGATGTTGAAGTATTAAGACTTATAAACATGTCTAAAAAGCTTGGCTTTTATGTTAATAGTGTCGTTATAACATTATATAAAAATCAAGTTAGCGTTGATAAATTTATAAAGAAATTAGAAAGAAATGGAATTAAGACTTATATTCATACATTTACTAAAGGTTATCCTACTGATGTTGAAACAATTGTTAGTGAGGAAGGATATGGTGCAAATCCATATATTGAAACAACTAAGCCATTAATACTTGTTAATGCTCCTGGTCCTGGTAGTGGTAAACTTGCTACATGTTTATCTCAAATATATCATGAAAATAAGAGAGGAGTTAATGCAGGTTATGCTAAATTTGAAACTTTTCCAGTATGGAATTTGCCTTTAAAACATCCTGTTAATATGGCATATGAAGCTGCTACTGCTGATTTAAAAGATGTAAATATGATAGATCCATTTCATTTAGAAGCATATCAAGAAACAGCTGTTAACTATAATCGTGATATTGAACTATTTCCGGTTCTTAAAACCATATTAAATAAAGTTGGTGTTGATATTTATAAGTCTCCTACTGATATGGGTGTTAATATGATAGGTAGTTGTATTAAAGATGATGAAATAATTACATATGCTGCTAAAAAAGAAATAGTAAGAAGATATTATAGTGAAATTAATAACTATAAACTTGGTTTAAGTGATGAAGATGCTTACAAAAAAATTAAATTATTAATGAATGAACTTAGTATAGATGAAAATTATTTAGATGTTATAACTCCTGCGATTGAAAAAAGTGAAAAGGAAGGTGTACCAGTTGTTTCGTTAAAATTATTTAAGAAAAAAATTATAACTGGAAAGCAAACTGATTTATTAACAGCATCTAGTAGTGTGGTTTTAAATGCTATTAAAGAATTATCAAAAATACCAGATGATATAAACTTATTATCTCCTAAAGTTATAGAGCCAATATTGAAAATGAAATCTGATTTAAATCTTGGATGTGAAAGATTACAACTTAATGAAGTATTAACAGCATTGAGTATATGTTCTGCGACTAATCCTATGGTTGAATTAGCTATAGAAAAATTAAAAAAATTGAAATATTGTGAAGCTCATTCAACATATATGGTTAACAATGGAGATTTAAAAGCATTAAAGAGTCTTAAAATAAATATAACTTGTGAACCTAAATTTATTTCTGAGATAGAATAAAAAATCCTAAGTAATTGATATGAACCCCGTTTATTGGACATAGAAACGAGGTTTTTATATGAGTAAATTAAGTTATGGAGATAAAATAAATTTATATAATGATAAGAAATTCGGAATATCAATTTGGTCTGTTGATATTGATGAAGGACTACCAATCTCTGGAATGTTGGTTAATTGGATTAAAAATATAAAGAATATGAATATAATATAGTTGAATGAAAGCGAAGACAGTCAACTATTCCTAAAGTAACAAAGAAAAAAATTTGAAACTGATGAAGAAAAAGTATCTGGATTAGTTAAATCTGTATATTATTATAATTATGATGAATTAAAGTGTAATTAAAATGATTGTCACCAGTAAATTAAAGGTAACAATCATTTAATTAGAAACTATTTATAAACTGTCCAACTTTTGGTGTTCAG